>CALWII010000054.1 GCA_944380695.1 uncultured Clostridia bacterium
AGATGACATGCTTTTACGGTTGGAAGGCACTTTGTTAGATGAAAAACCTAAATTAGATAAAATCGAGAGAGAACTTGATGAGGCGGGTATAGAATATGATGATGAACTTAAAAGCCAAATAAATTCCGCCATTGACAAAGAAATGGAAGATGACCCTTGTAAACATTGTAAATATAGAAATAGGTTTTTTAGTATGCAAGAAGATGAAACAGAAAAGAAGAACAACACAACTTTTTTTGGAGACATTCAAGGACAGATAAACGATTTGTTTAAAAACAATCCTAAAGAAAGTTTTTTAGAAGATATGATACCTAATTCAAAATGGGTTCGTGTCGAGTTTGATGGTGATGGTGATTATTATATTTTAGGACTTATTTACGAGAATGAAAAAATAAAATATGTTTGTTATGGTGTTCCTGGGGTTTATCAGAAGAATCCACCGAAACAGCTTTCTGGTTATCCCGTGTGGTTCCCATTGGACGCAAACAAGAGAGAAAGTTTCGGCTATTGGCTGACTTATCAAGATGCAGAAAGCGGAGAAAGTGTGAAAGCTGTTGTTGAATAAAAGGAGAACAAATGAAGATTTTCGCAATTATTTTACTCGTTTTGTTAGGTATTATTATTTTGGGAATGGTTCTATATTTAACCATTGGTAGAATTTGTTTTAAAATTGCATTAGCAAGAAAAAGCACAGCAAAACGAATAGTTAACAAAGAGATGAGCAAAGTCATAGAGCAATATAAAATAGATTTCTGTTGGTGGGATAAATTTAATTTTGAAAATTACACTATTGACTCAAAAGATGGATTAAAATTGGTTGGACATTTCTTGCCAAATTCGTCTGAAAAACTCGCAATTATTGTACACGGTTATGGTGCTGATTACAAAGAAATGCAAAAATATGCGAAGTACTTTGTAGAAAAAAATTATAACATCTTGGTCGTTGAAAACCGAGCGCACGGGGCAAGTGAAGGTGATATGATGGGCATGGGTTGGCTGGATAGATTAGACATTGTTGAATGGATTAATTTTATGTTGCAAAAAAATCCAAGATTTCAAATCGTTTTGTTTGGACTTTCAATGGGAGCAAGTTGTGTGTGTATGGTTAGCGGGGAAGAGTTACCTTCAAATGTTAAAGCGATAATTTCTGATTGCGCATTCGACAATGTATATGATGCTTGGAAACACGTCTTTAAAAGTAAAGCACATTTGCCAGCTTGGCCTGTGTTAAATATTTTTTCTTCATATTTAAAAAACGCTTACAAATTTGATATCAAAAATGCAGATGCTAAAAAACAAGTTAGTAAAAGTAAAACGCCTATTTTATTTATACACGGCGATTCAGATGATTTTGTCCCAACTGAAATGGTTTATAAATTGTTTGATGCAACAAATTCAAATTTAAGACAGCTTTATATCGTTAAAGGTGCAGGACACGCATTAAGCTATCCTATTGCAGGCGTAGAATATGAAAGGACTTTAACAAATTTTCTTAACAAGTATATTAAATAACAAAAAAAATTACAAAATTAATTAGAAGTTAAATTTTTTAATTGATTTTTAAAAAATTTTAAAGCTATATTATTTTTTATGTTAGTAATTTTATTTAAAAACTTTATCAAAAAATTATTTTATTAAATAGTATTGAATTAATGATTAGCTTCTGAAATGAAAATCAAAAAAGATAGTGAGCATAACTTACTATCTTTTTATTTATAAACTTTATAATTTGAAATTATTAATTTAGTTTTTTATTTTTTGTTTTAGGATTTGTCCGTTCAAGGCGTTTTAGAGAAATAAAGTTGGCTTTTGCATTTGATTTAGATTTTTTAAATAATTTAATAGCACGAGTTGGATTTTTTTCGTTTAATAAAGAGAAACGGCGTTCACCCATCAAGAAATCAATATATTTGTTATTTACAACGCCACGGTCCAGTGTAAAACCCTTGTTAGGATGGTAACGATACAACATCCAATATCCAGAATCGACAGCACTTTTCATTTCGGTTAATGATTTTGACATATCAAATCCTTGATTCACACAAGTACAATATGCGATTATTATGCTTGTTCCATTATAACTTTCTGCCTCCCGAAAAGCTTTTATGCACTGGTTCATATCCGCACCAATTGCCACTTGTGCAACATATACATTTTTATATGTTAATGCGATCAAGCCAAGATTTTTTTTGTTGGTTTCTTTTCCTCCATTTGCAAGCTCAACACAAGCTCCCGCAGTCGTAGATTTTGATGCCTGTCCACCAGTGTTCGCATAATTTTCGTTATCCAAAACTAAAATGTTAACATTTTCACCCGAGGCCAAAATGTGGTCAAGTCCACCAAAACCAATGTCGTATGCCCAACCATCTCCACCAATGATCCAAACGCTTTCTTTGGATTTTCTAATTTTTTTTGCTAATTTTATGCCATAACCAAATTCTGCATTGTCTTCAAAAAGACTATTCGCCCAAGCTGGGCCATTGCCGTTTGTATCTTTTGAGTAAGGGCAGGAAGGGTAGCTCCCGCTGTAAATACTTGAACAACCGGTAGCGTTTGCTATAACCATTTTTTTGCCAAAAAGTGTTGAGGCTAATCTAATATAAGGGGTTTGGCCACAGCCAGCGCACGCTCCTGAAAAAGCAAAATAGTTTTTTTCAAATTGTAAACCTTTTGCAATATTTTTAGAGAAAGGTGTTTTTTTAATTGTTTTAAGCGTATCAACAGTTTCATAATTCTTTTTTTCTGTTTCTAGAAGCTCACTTGCGCTTTTCATTATCATTGCTTTTCCAAGCGCTGGACATATTTCTTGACAGAGACCACACCCGGTACAATCCTCTGGAGAAACCTGAATTCTGTAATATCCATTAATTCCGTATGCTTTGACAAATGGTACATCTTTTGGTTTTTCTTTTACAAGCACCGCTTTTATAGCACCGTGCGGGCAAGCTAATACACATTGTCCGCACTGAATACATTTTTCTTTTTGCCATTGAGGGATGTTTGCTGCTATTCCTCGTTTTTCAAATTTAGCTGTATCGGTTTGCATACTCCCATCGCATGAGAAACTTGAAACAGGGCATTTATTGTAATCGAGTGCAAAATTAGAATTGATTTGGTCTTTATTAAATTCAATAAATTTTAAAGGTACTTCATAAATTTCGTTTTTTGCATTTTTAACGGCACTAATATTTTTATTTACAACATTTTCACCTTTTTCGCCAAAAGTTTTTTTGATTTCATCGATTAATTCCTGTTCGAAGTTGGGTAAAAGTTTGGTCGCTGAAAATAGTGAACTTGTCATAATCATATTAATTTTTTCTTTAAGGCCATTTTCTTTGGCAATTTTTTGCCCATCTATAACATAGACTTTTGCTTTTTTCTCCAAAATTGTCTTTTTATATTCATACGGTAAAACTTTTGTCAACTCTTTAGGAGAAAATATTGTGTTTAAAATCACTATTCCATTTTGTTTAAGCCCATCTAAACAATGATATCTGTGGACAAATGAAAAGTTGTTTATCATAACTATGTCGGGTTGATGACAAAGGTAAGTGCTTAAAATCGGCGAGGAAGATGTGCGCAAATGTGAAACTGTCAAACTGCCTGCCTTTTTAGAGTCATACTCAAAATATCCTTGGACATAAGTGTCGTCTTTTTTCCCTAATAGTTTTGTTATTGTTTTGCTTGCAGAAACTGATCCGTCAGAACCTAAACCAAATATCTTAATTTCTTTTTGTTTAAGAGTAGGAGTATATTGTTTTATAGGAAGGCTTGTTTTTAATACATCATCACAGATTCCTACCGAAAAGTTATCTTTCATCTCTTCGAAATTGTCCCAAACGGCTCTTGCTTCGCTAGGGGAAAATTCTTTACCTCCGAGGCCATATATTCCACCAACAATTTCTAAATTATTATTGATTGCGTTTTTTACATCTAAATATAACGGTTCTCTACTTCCGCTTTCAATAGTTCTGTCAAGTACTATAATTTTTTCTGCAGATTTTGGTATGGTGTTTAAAAAAGCTTTGGCATCAAAAGGCCTGTAAAGGCGAACCTTTATAACGCCACAATTCTTTGGTATATTTTCTATCATAGTCTCGCTTGCAGAACCCATAAGGATAACAATATGTTTTGCTTTTTTGTCGCCAAAATAGTCAAATTTTTTATATTTTCTACCTGTAATTTTTTTAAATTTATCAAAAACTTCATCTATTATATTTAAGCAATCCAAATATTTTTTTTCTCGCGCTAGTCTGTTTTGGAAAAACACATCTGGATTTTGAGCTGTTCCAAACATCAGCGGGGCAGATGAAGTCAACTTTGAAACCGGTTTAATATTATTAGGGAAAAGTTGTTTTATTTGTTCAATGTCTAAATCTTCTATTTTTTGATATTCGTGGCTTGTCCTAAACCCGTCGAAAAAATGTAACACAGGTAGTGACGATGCTTGGGCGAACATATGTGCACACATTGCTAGGTCCTGTGCTTCTTGAACATTCGATGAACACAGCATATTAAAACCCGTCATTCTAACGCTCATAACATCAGAATGGTCACCAAATATGGAAAGAGCGTGTGAAGCGATGGCTCTTGCAGCGACGTGTATTACGGCAGGAAGACATTCCCCAGCAATTTTGTATAAATTGGGAATCATAAGCAAAAGACCTTGACTCGCGGTAAAAGTAGTTGCCAATGTTCCACCAATCAATGCACCGTGTAGAGCTCCCGCTGCGCCGGCTTCAGATTGCATTTCTGCCATTACAACTTGTTTTCCGAAAATGTTTGTTTTGCCATCGGCTGAAGCTCGTGAACAATATTCAGCCATCGGCGAAGAAGGTGTTATCGGATACATTGGTATTAATTCACTGACAGCGTATGCTATTCTTGCAACAGCTGTGTTTCCATCAAGAACTTTTTTTGCCATTTTTTATTTCTCCTATTTGTTTAATTATATAATAAAATTTATCAAATTCAAATTAATTGATTGCTTTTATAATTAAAAGTAGTGTATAATTCAATTATGCAGAGAATTAAACTTGTTATTCAATATGATGGCAGTGATTTTGTTGGTTGGCAAAGGCAAAAAAACGGTAGAACAGTTCAACAAGAGATTGAATGTGCTATTAATAAAATAACAGCCGAGGATGTGACCGTTGTAGGTAGTAGCAGGACAGATGCAAAAGTTCACGCTTTAAACCAAGTAGTTCATTTTGATACAAATTCTACTATTCCTGCAAACAGATTTAAAATTGCGCTTAATGACATATTGCCAGATGATGTTTCGGTTATTTCTTCGAAGAAAGTTTCACCAAATTTCCACGCAAGATTTGATGTTAAGAAAAAATCTTATGAATATTATCTGTCGACCGAAAAGCAGTTCTGCCCATTAAAAAGAAAATATATGACTCATATAGAAAAAATTTTGGATATTGATAAAATGAGGAAATGTGCAGAATTATTTTTAGGAACACACAATTTTAAGGGGTTTTGTAGTGCACAAGCACAAGTAAAAAATTTTGAAAGAACAATTTATACTCTGAAGATAACCCAAAAAAAAGATGTTTATAGATTTTCAATCACAGGTAGCGGGTTTTTACAACATATGGTAAGAATTATTGTGGGTACACTTGTAGAAGTCGGATATGGCAAAATTTTACAGGAAACAGTTAAATCGGCTATTGATAATGGCGATAGAAAATTGGCTGGTAGAACTATGCCACCACAAGGGCTTTATCTTAAAAAAATTTACTTTTAGAGGTTAGAATATGGTAAGCGATAAAGAATTAAAACAAAAATGGTTCGATTTTTTTCAAAAAAAAGGCTTCAAAAAAATTCAAGGTTATTCAATCATACCCGAAAATGACACCGGCGTTTTATTTACAACGGCAGGTATGCATCCATTGGTTCCTTTTTTACTGGGGAAAAAACACCCGCAAGGTAATAAAATTGTGGATATTCAGCGTTGTTTTAGAACAAGCGATATTGACGAAGTTGGAGATAATAGTCATTTAACTTGTTTCGAAATGTTGGGCTGTTGGACACTGGGCGAGTGCGATAAACAAAAAATGATTAACTTGAGTTTTGAATTTTTTACAAAAGAGCTAGGAATTGATAAATCAAAAGTAGCGGTAAGTGTTTTTGCAGGTGATGATAATGCTCCCCGTGATGAAGTTTCTGCTAATGCGTGGAAAAAATGTGGGATAAAAGAGGTTTGGTTTTTGCCTAAGGAAAACAACTGGTGGAGTATTAGTGGTGGAGAGGGACCTTGTGGACCAGACACCGAAATGTTTTTAATTAAAGACAAACCAAAATGTTCAAAAATTTGTTCGCCAGCTTGTGATTGCGGGCGTTATGTTGAATTTTGGAATGATGTGTTTATGGAGTTTATTGTTAACAGCCCAGGTGAAAAACCCATAAAACTTAATCAGCCTAATATTGATACGGGTATGGGATTAGAAAGAACACTTATGGTAATTAACGGTTATAACAGTGTTTATGAAATTGGTTGTTTAAAAAAAGCTTTAAATTTGATTAAAACAAACAGCCAAACTGTAAATGAGCGTGCAAGTCGTATTATCGTGGACCATATTCGAGCCACAACATTTATATTGGGAGATGAAAAAGGGGTCACGCCAAGTAATGTCGGGCAAGGATACATTTTGCGTAGATTAATAAGGAGAAGTGTTAATTATGCAAGGGATTTACATCTTGACGAAGATGTTTTCGCTAAACTTGTAGATTTATATGTTGATGAATATAAGGAGTATTATCCCGTTCTCAATGAAAAAAGACAGTTTATTAAAGAGGAGTTGTTTAAGGAGATACAAAAATTTACAAAAGCCATTGAAGGTGGGCATAAAGAATTTGAAAAAGTTATTGCAGGAATTATCAGGCATAAGGAATTTGCTGAAAAAAATGGGGAAAAAGTGGAATTATCTTTAAGCGGTAAAGCTGCTTTTAGATTATATGATACATTTGGTTTTCCTTTTGAACTGACAAAGGAAATGGCGAAGCAGAAAGGATTTACAGTTGATGAAGAGGGCTTCAAAGAGGAGTTCAAGCATCATCAAGAAATTTCTAGGACAGCAACGGTTGGAACTTTTAAGGGAGGACTTGCCGACGACAGTTATCAGACGATAAAGTACCATACCGCTTGTCATCTTCTGCTTGCTGGGCTGCGAAAATTAAATCCAGATATCAATCAAAAAGGCTCAAACTTAACACCAGAAAGACTTAGGTTTGATTTTAATTTCCCTCAAAAAATGCAACCAGATCAAATTGCATTTGTAGAAAATTTTGTTAATGATGTTATCAAAAAAGATATTCCTGTTGTTATGAAGGAAATGAGTTTGGAGGAGGCGAAAAATAGCGGAGCAGTTGGTGTTTTCGAAAATAAATATGGTGAGAAAGTCAAAGTTTATACAATAGGTGATGTTAGCAAAGAGATTTGTGGTGGACCTCATGTGCAAAAAACAGGTGAGTTGGGACATTTCAAAATAATAAAAGAAGAGAGCTCATCAGCTGGTGTAAGAAGAATTAAAGCTATTTTAGAGTAAATTCCTTGCTTTTTTTTAAAATTTTTGATAGTATTAAAAGTGTAAATTGTGTTATTAATCGACCTATTATTTAGGGGTATGGAGGGATTATGGCAGAGAATAGGCTTAAAAAAGGATTCTTATTTTATTTTGGTTTATTTTTGTTAATTATTGTAGCCGCATTTTTGGTTATTTTTGTTGTTATGTTATTTATGCCGGGGACATCAATTTTAGGTTTGCAATATTTTAGTAATGATAATGTTTATCTTTTAAAAAACACAACAGATGATAAACAAACAGAAATCAATTTCGAAAACCCAAATTTCTCCTCGGTTGAAATTAACGCTTCTTATTCAGAAGTGATTGTACAAAACAATAACGATTATGAATATAACGGCATTTATATTGTAAATCGCTCAAAAGGGTTCGTAACCTCCGCTAATGCACGCGATTTTTCTTTCTCTGCGACAATCGACAAAGGAGTGCTTAAAATTGATGTGATTGAGCAACCTGCTTTTCTATATTTTTCAAAACAATGTCAGATTGTTTTGCATATAGCAAACACCACATTAAATACTTTTGCCAATAAGCAAATTTCTATTACTACAACCGATGGCGATGTAAACATTGGTGGCATAGTTAATACCGGTTATTCAAAAGATGTCGCTATTGGAGGAGTAGATGTTAAAACTACGGGGGGTAATATTTATATTTCTTCGCACGCACCTAGTTCATATAACCGTTTAATTCTAGAGACAGCTTCCGGGCAAATTTCAAGTGCCAAAGACACTTTATCTTCGTCTAATTTTTCGCTTATCACTGATTCTGGGAACATTACAATTGGGACAGTAAATTCAAGTGGAACACTTATTTTAAACAGTAAGTCAGGAAAAATCGAGATAAATAAAATCTCTGCAAGAGTTTCGTCAGATTTTTCAAACGCCTATGTTTCGATTAAAGAGTTAGATGGAAATTGGGATTTAAGTCAATCAAAAAATATGGAATCGAATATAATTAAAGTAGAAAAAATAACGGGTTCATTAACCGCTCTCGAAGCTAATAATTCTAAATTCGAAATTGGAACAATTTTAGGTAGTGCAAATATTGAAACCTCATCAGGAAGCGTTAGTATTTTTACAGATAAAGTTTCTGAAACTTCTGGTAAAGACTTTTCAAAAGGGCTTTTTAAAACTTCGACAATTAAAACCAATTCGGGACAAATAAATGTCGTAGTTGCTGAAGGAGCAACTGGAAACATTATTTTGGATTCTCAAAGTGGTGAAATCAATGTTTGGGCATCAAATTTTAATGCTTTAACTTTGAACAATAAAGATGGCAATACAAAAGTGAATATGCCAATAAATGTAAATGCTAAATTTAACTTTGGTTTATATGCTAGCACAGAGGGTAGCTTTACCTTTGATAAAATCAGCTTTGGAAGAAATGATGTCGATTTGATAAACCCAGTTATATTGGGCAATGGTGCTAGTTCGGTTGCAATTAATTCAAATGCTAATGTGTCTTTCAAATGGTTCTAAAAAATTTTGAGCTTTGCTCAAATTTTTTGTTTAATTTTCACACTAATATAAGTGATATTGATTTTTAGCAATCTTTTTAATTAAGGAGTTGATAGTAATATGATTTTAGACAACGAAAAAATCGAATTAAAACAGCAAAAAGAAAAATTGGCCTTTTTAAAGGAGTGCCTTTGACATTGATAAAATATTAAAGGAATGTGATGAACTCAAACAACAACAATTTGATCCGTCTTGTTATTCAAATTCGGTTAAAGCTAAAGAAATAGGAAAAAAAATTCGAGAAAAAGAAGCCAAATTGGAAAAATTCGCCAAATTGGAAAAATTGATTGATGACATTCAAACCATTATTGAACTCTGTGAACTTGAAGAAGATCAAGATTTGTTTTTTGAGCTAAAAGAACGATTTAAACAATTCGAAAAGGATTATGAAAATCTTAAAATTTTAACTTTATTGTCTGGAAAGTATGATTCTTATAATGCCATTGTTAATATACACGCAGGGGCAGGTGGTACCGAAGCACAAGACTGGGTGCAAATGCTTTATCGTATGTACTCAATGTACGCAGAAAAACAGGGGTTTAAGACGCAGATCATTGATGTTTTAGATGGAGATGAGGCTGGAATAAAAAACATCAATTTTATTGTTTATGGAGTTAATGCTTACGGCTATATTAAATGCGAAAAGGGTATCCACAGGCTTGTTCGAATTTCACCATTTGACTCTAATGCAAGAAGACATACAAGTTTTGCTAGCGTTGAAGTTATGCCAGAATTGGAAGAAGCAGAAGATATTGAAATAAAGCCAGATGATTTAAAAATAGACACTTATCGAGCAAGCGGAGCAGGTGGGCAACATATCAATAAGACCGAATCTGCCATAAGAATTACACATATTCCATCTGGTATTGTAGTAGCCTGTCAGACTGAAAGGTCTCAAATACAAAATCGTGAGATGGCTATGAAAATGCTTTATTCAAAACTCGCAGAAAAACAGGAACGAGAACAGCTCGAACAAATTGCTTCTATTAAAGGTGAAATAAAAAAAATCGAATGGGGAAGTCAAATCAGGTCTTATGTATTTTGTCCTTATACACTTGTTAAGGATCATAGAACAGGTTTTGAAGACCCTGATGTTCAGGCCGTAATGAATGGTGAAATTCAAGATTTTATTTTTGCTTATTTGCAGAAAATATAAAGGTGAAGAATGAAAAAGTATATGATTGATGAATTTAATTCTTTGAAAAATAAAGCCGATTTAACAATTTTGGCGATTGAGTCCTCTTGTGATGAAACAGCTGTAAGCATTGTTAGAAATGGGCGAGAAGTTTTGGCTAACATAGTTGCTTCGCAAATCGAAATTCACAGGCGTTTTGGTGGCGTGGTTCCAGAAATTGCATCACGAAATCATTTGGTTGCTATTTCTAATTTATATGAAGAAGCTTTAAAAGAAGCCAACCTATTGCCAGAGCAACTTGATGCAATTGCTGTTACTTTTGGTGCAGGACTTATTGGTGCTTTGCTTGTCGGAGTCAATTTTGCCAAAGGTTTGAGCTATTCCTTAAAAAAACCTTTAATTGCAGTTAACCACGTTCACGGGCATATAGCATCTAACTTTATAACTTATAAAGATCTCGCCCCTCCTTTTTTATGTTTAATGGTCAGTGGTGGTCATACGGCAATTTTAAAGGTAAATGATTACAACAAATTCAAAATGCTGGGTAGCACAGTCGATGATGCAGTTGGGGAGGCTTTCGATAAAGTTGCAAGAGTTTTGGGGTTGCCTTATCCAGGCGGTCCTGAAATTGACAAATTGGCTAAAAAAGGTGAAAATGTTGTTAAATTTACTGTATCAAATTCTTTAAAAAACACTTTAGATTTTTCTTTTAGTGGAATAAAAACTTCCGTTATTAATTATGTCCATAATAAGCAACAAAAAGAGGAGAAATTTTCAAAAGCCGATATCGCTAGGAGTTTTGAAGAATGCGTCACCGACGAGCTAACAACAAAAGTGATAAAAGCTATGCAGATGACAAAATCGAAAAAGGTTGTTGTAGCTGGAGGAGTTGGCGCAAATAGTATGCTTCAAGCAAAACTAAAAGAAGCTGTTAAATCTATCAATGCACAAGCTTTTTTCCCAGAATTGAAATATTGTACTGACAATGCGGCTATGATTGGTTCTATGGCTTTTTACTATATTAAAAAAGGTATTGGTAGGGCTGATTTGGATTTAACAGCAAGACCAACAGTAGAATTATGAAAGAAAAAATAAAAGAATATTTTAAAAATTTTAATATTTTAGATTGCATACTTTTTTGTTTTGGCATTTTGTCAATTGTCATTTCTTCAATTTTTGCTAAAAGTTCAATTGTCGCAATACTTTGTAGTTTGTTTGGCGTGTTTTATTTGATATTTTGGAGTAAAAGATATTATATTGGTTTGTTTTTTTGTATTGTTTTTTTAGCATTGTATATTTGGCAATCCGCTGTTTACAAAAATTGGGGAGAAGTCGTTCAAAGCTGTTTTGCTTTGATTGTTGCGGTTGTTTTGATTGGATTATGGCTTAAAGATAAGTCAAAAACAAACGAAAAATTAGTTAGTCAAACGACGCACATTAATCGTGTTGAGGCTTTATTAGTTTGTTGTTTTACAATTCTAATTTTTGTAGCTTATTTGTTTTTTTTAAAATATTTGCAAACTCCTAATATTTATCTGGCATCTTTAAACTTGACAGTTTCGACGATAGCATTGTATTTTATGATACGAAAACATTATTTAATGTTTGTGCTTTTTATCATATCAAACATCTTGCAAATTTTCATTTGGCTTCAACCTTTGTTGGCCGGTGATAATATGGCCATTGAAAATTTGCCAATAGTGTTTTCGTTTGTGACTTTTCTTTTGGCCAATATAATTGCTTTTGTGGATTGGAAAAAAAATGTTATAATAAACAATAATAAAAGTGATATGTAAAACAAACTTAATGAGATTTTATACTATCCAACGGAGAATAATATGGAATTGTTAGCACCTGCTGGGAACTATGAAAAGTTTTTAACGGCTTTAAATTTTGGAGCCGATGCTGTTTATCTGTCAGGAAAAGATTTTGGGCTTCGTGCCTTTGCAGGAAACTTTACTGTTAGTGAAATCAAAAAAGCTTGTCTCGAAGCACACAGAAGAAATAAGAAAGTGTATGTCACCATTAATATTTTGGCCAGAGATAAAGATTTTCAAAAAATAGCTAAATATTTAAAACAGCTCGAAGAGTGCAAAATTGATGGAATTATTGTTTCTGATTTGGGTTTGATTTATTTTGTAAGGAGGAATTTTCCTTCAATAAATATTCATGTGAGCACACAAGCTAATGTAACAAACTTACAAACCGCTTTACTTTTAGCAGAATTGGGCGTTAAAAGAATTGTTCTTGCTAGGGAACTCAACCTAAAAGAAATAAAAAAGATAACATCAGCATTAAAAAATAAAGTTGAAATTGAATGTTTCGTTCACGGAGCTATGTGTATGGCTTATTCAGGAAGGTGTTTACTTTCAAACTACATTACTGGTAGAGATGCCAACAGAGGCGAATGTGTTCAAGCTTGCCGTTGGAAGTATTTTATTAGAGAAGAAAGCAGAACTGATGAAATGGAAATTCAAGAAGATAAAAATGGAACCTACATTCTTAATTCAAAAGACTTGTGTATGATTCAGCATCTGAAAGAATTAAAAGAGGCAGGCGTTGTTTCGTTAAAGATAGAGGGTAGAATGAAATCCAGCTATTATGTTGCCTGTGTTACAAATGCATATCGTAGGGCGATAGATAGTCTACCAAATGTCGCCGGAGTTGAATATGTGCGTGAACTAGAAAAAACGAGCCATCGCAGGTTTACAACAGGGTTTTATTTTAATGAAAATGACAGGCAATTTCGTCAATCTTCTACTCCTGTGCAGACGCACGAATTTGTTGCTGTTGTCAAAAGTTGTTCGAAAGGAAGAGTTAAAGTTGAGCAACGAAATTTTTTTAAAGAGGGTGATACTTTAGAAATTTTGAGCCCAAATGATAAAACTTTTAATAAAACAGTTGTTGTAAATAATATGACTAACTCAAACAAAGAACATATTGAAAAGGCTAATATTGCAAAAATGGTTGTTTATTTTGATTGCGACGAGACCCTTTTACAGGGTGATATTTTAAGAAAAAAACTTTAATTTTTAATTTGTATTTTTAATAATTATACAGTGACTTTTTGTTTTAGTTTAAATTATAAATTCTTTTAGTTAAATTATTGTTTATAAGCCAAATAATAAATAAAAAAAATTTTATGTCTTATTATATGTCATTTTACAGTTCAAGATAATATAAATTGGTGTTCCCCGCGGGAATCGAACCCACATCTAGCCCTTAGGAGGGGCTTGTTCTATCCGTTGAACTAGGGGAACAAATAGAGCACTAATTTGAAAAATTATCGGCATTTACTGTTAAGCTGCGTTTTTGCCACTGTTCAGTTGTTTAATTTAAAAAAAACAAGCAATTTTGTACAATGTATAATTTTTTTCGAATTTACACCTTAAGAATTATTCATTATTTTTGTTAGTGGCATAATCAAATTTGTAAACTTTGATTAAACTTGTTCTTTTCTTATTACCAAACCATTTTAACATAATTGTTCTTTTTTTGCAAGAAAATTATATACCCTCTATTTATTTTGTTCATATTGTTTTTATAAATTTTTTTGTATAATTATGCATTAAACATTTGCATTGACGAAATAAATGTGTTAAAATGTTCATATGTTCATAGAAAATACATAAAAATTAACAGTATTTTTGAAAAGTTTTTTTATTTGAACAACTACGCCGGAGGAAATTTTATGCAAAAATTGAATTTAATTGAAGAACTTAAAAAGTTAGGGCTTGTCGATGCAAGAGAAGAACAGACTCTTCATAGTGATGAATTTGTTGTGTTGCAAATTTGTTTATCAAAATTATCATCTCGTGTTGATATTGATAGAATTTTAAAGAATGTGACTAGTGTTAAAAATATTGATGTTAACGAGCTTGGTAAATTACAGAAAATATATGAGCAATTGGTTTTAAAAAAGAAAGAAGAACTTGGTACGATCGAAAAACTCGGGGTGTGCCGCTCATTCGAAGAGAATGAAAATAAACTTATGCTTCGAATTAAGGGTTATAAAAACAAAGAACAAAATTATATCGCTTTACAAGAACTATTAAACAATGAAGAAAGTTTGCGAGAATTTGCCACAAAAGCAAACACTAACATTCAAGATTTGAGAAAAGCATTAGAGACTAATTATAATGATATAAAATTAGATTTTTTAAAAAGCAAGGTGTTATGTTTAAATTCTGCTGTTGACCATTTGGTTTGGTTGGGGGCAAGGACAGTTAATTTTTCTGATGAAATAAAAAGATAATTTTAATTTTTGTTTGTCAAAATGCTTGACATATTTTATTCTATAATATACAATATAAAAGTCGCAAATAAGAGCGTCTTTTTGTTTATATTAGCCCCATAAATAAAAATGCTACATTGCGTAATCATTTCGGAGGAAATTTTTATAATGAAAACATTTATGGCAAATCCAGCCGAAGTAGAAAGAAAGTGGTTTTTAGTTGATGCTGCAAATCTTCCTTTAGGAAGAGTCGCAACCACTGTGGCAGATATTTTGACTGGTAAAAATAAAGTAACCTATACTCCTAATGTAGACACGGGAGATTTTGTTGTTGTTATCAATAGTGATAAAATTATACTTACAGGAAAGAAACTTGAAAAAAAGAAATATATTTGGCATACCGGTTATATTGGCGGACTTAAAGAAGTTAAATATGAAAAATTAATGGCAGAAAATTCACCAAAAGCATTAGAATTAGCTGTAAAAGGTATGCTTCCAAAAACTACTCTTGGCAGAAAACAATTCACAAGAATGAAAATTTATCGTGGAGCTGAACATAATCAAGAAGCTCAAAAACCAGAACCAGTTAAAGTTAAAGGAGCAAAAAGATAATGGCTGAGGAAAAGAAGGTAACAAAAAAAGTGGTTGCAGAGTTTGTTGCAACAGGAAGAAGAAAATCAAGCATAGCAAGAGTTAGAATGAAAGTTGGTAAAGGTGTTATTACTGTTAACGGTAAGAATATCGAAGAATATTTACAACAAGACACTTTACTTTTGGTGGCTTTACAGCCATTGGAGTTAACAAACACAAAAACAAAATATGATGCCTCTATTAAGTGTACCGGTGGTGGAATAGCAGGACAGGCCGGTGCTATATGTCACGGTTTAGCAAGAGCGCTTGTTAAAGCTAACGAAACATACAAAGCTGAACTTAAAAAAGCAGGTTTCTTGACAAGAGACCCAAGAATGAAAGAAAGAAAGAAGTATGGCCTTAAGAAAGCTCGTAAGGCGCCTCAATTCTCTAAGAGATAAAAAAGATGCATTTGCATCTTTTTTTTGTTGTGTTTAAATATACTTTTATGATAAAATAACCTAGATTGTAATTTTTAGCTTTTATGTTTATAGTTTGTGAATATTATATTTTGCCAATTAATTTTACTATCTTGTAAATTACAATGTTATATATAATGGAGGAGGCAATTTATGAAAAATATATTCGATATAGTTATAATTGGAAGTGGACCAAGCGGTTTGACCGCTGCTGTTTATGCAAAAAGAGCAGGAAAAAATGTTCTTGTTATAGAGCGCTCAATTTTAGGTGGGCAAGTCGCTACTATTTCTGAAATTGAAAATTATCCAGGTTTTTCTAAAATAGCTGGAATTGAATTGGCGGACTCTTTTGTTGCACAGGCAAAGCAATTAGGCGTTGTAATTTTACAAGATGAGTTGGTTGATATTAACCATAAAGGCAAAATGGTAAGTGTCATTTGCAAAAAATCAGTTTATCAAGCAAAAGCACTTATACTCGCTTTGGGTTCATCGTCTAGGCATATAGGTGCCGAAGGAGAACAAGAATTTTTGGGCAGAGGTGTCAGTTATTGTGCAACTTGTGATGGGAATTTCTTTCGCGGGAAAAATGTCGTAGTGGTTGGTTCAGGTGATTCAGCTGTTTCCAATGCTTTGTATTTAAAAAATATTTGTGCTAATGTTTCGATAATTTCCAAATATCCTCAATTAAAGCTCAAGTCTTTCTCTCAATCCGTTCTGTCACGACTTGATAATGTAAAAATATATTACGGTTCGAATGTAAAAAAAATTATTGGCAAAGAGTTCGTCGAAGCTGTTGTTATTGACTCTCAAGCTCAACCCATCTTAACAGATGGGGTGTTTGTTGCGATTGGCAGAATACCAGATACTGACTTTTTAAAGAATAAAATCACTCTTGATGAAAAAGGTTTTATTGTCGTTGATGAAAATATGTGCACATCTATGAAAGGGGTTTATGCTTGCGGCGATGTCATTTCTTCTTCTATAAAACAAATCGTCACCGCCGCAGCAAGCGGAGTCGTAGTTGCAACAAAAGTTTTAAGCTCTTTAAATTAACGCCAAAGTTATAAAAACAAAATTTTTATTACGAAAAAAAAGGATATTTGTTAATTATAGAGTATATATAATTAGAAAACATTTTTAGTATATGAGGAATTAGTGAGAAATACGGGTTTTTCGCCAGATTGGTTGGATGAACTGAAAAGAAAAAATGATATTGTGAGCGTAGTTTCAAAGTATGTGCAACTGCAACAAAGGGGCAACAAATTTTGGGGTTGTTGCCCTTTTCACCGTGAAAAAACGCCATCTTTTACTGTGGACCAATATGAAGGTCTTTTTCATTGTTTTGGTTGTAAGGAAGGAGGAGATGTTATTTCCTTTATTGAAAAGATCGAATCTTGTGATTTTCACGATGCCGTCGTTCGTCTAGCTGAAATGGCAAAAATGCCTATACCTGAATATAGCGGAGATGAAAATGTTATCAAAAGAAAAAAAGATAAAGATGTTATTTTAAAAATTTTAGATTTAGCAAAAAATCATTATCACCAAAATATCTATTTGACCACTGCTAAACCAGCACAAGATTACATAAAGAAAAGAGGTTTTACTCGCCACGAGTTAGAAGATTTTGAAATTGGTTATAGCTTGAATTGGAATGAACTTATAGATTTCCTTACAAAACAAGGTTTCTCTAAACAGCAACTTTTAGAAAGCGGTGTTGCACAGCAGAATGACAAAGGAAATTTATATGATGCTATGGGGGGGAGACTTGTTTTTCCTATTTTAAACTCATTTGGAGAGTGTATTGGGTTTACTGCTAGAGTGTTAGAAAAAACTGATTACGCGAAATATAAAAATACCGCTGAAACGCTAGTGTTTCAAAAAGGTAAAGTCGTTTTTGGTGTACATTTGTTAAAAAAACTAAAACAAGAAAAGGGCTTAAATAACATTATTGTTGTTGAGGGACAAATCGATGTCCTGTCTATGCATAGAGCAGGATTCAAAAACACTGTGGCTTGCTTGGGAACTGCCCTTACTTCTGACCACGCAAGAGAGTTAAAAAAGTTATCTGAAAACATTATACTATGCTTTGATGGTGATGAGGCTGGTACAAAAGCGACATTGAGATCGATTGGCGTTCTGCAAAGCGCTGGTTGTAATGTCAAAATTGCTCGATTGCCTAAAGGCGTCGACCCAGATGAGCTTTTGAAAGCAGAGGGGCAAGAAGGTATGCAAAAAATATTGCTTTCAGCTTTAGGTGTGATTGACTATTATATTTGTCTGGGTTTGGAAAAATTTGACATATCTAAACCCGATGAAAAGGGCAATTTTGTTAATGAAATTATTGAAAAATTAAAACAATTACAACCAATTCAACAAGATCCTTATTTGTTTAAATTAAGAGATTTAACACAAATACCAGTTGACACTCTTCGTAGAGCTATTGGCACATCGATTATGCCGACTTTTGAAAAACAAGAGAAACCCGTTTTATCAGAGCGAATAAATGGCAATAAAAGAGCTGTTAGGTTTATTTTGGCATCTTTGTTACACAAAAAAATATTTGTAAATGAAAATATAGATTATTACAAACTCTTAAATGAGTTTACTGATGTTTTACAGATAATTTTTTCGGTCGTAAAAGTTTCAAGCTTATTCGATTTGGTCGACACAAACGAACAATTTTGGCAGGATATCATATACTTTAATTTTTCAGAAGCAAAAGATAATGAAAAACAATATTTTGACGAGTGTGTTTGGACTGTGGTAGAGGATAAGTTAAAAGATTTGAAAGAAAAAATAATGTCTGATTATAAAAATTCTCAAAGTTTAGATGAAAGAAAAAAATTGTTGATTAAAGCACAAAATGTGGATAAAAAAATAAGAGATAAAAATATAGATGACTATCTCAAATCAAGTTAATCTCTTTAAATAAATCTTTCACTCGTACGAAAATAATTTTACATTTAGAAAAAATGGAGGAAAATATGCTTGACGCAAAAGTCGAAAATGAATTTAAAAAAATTGAAGATTTAGCACAAAAAAAGGGTTCTATAAACGCCGATGATATTTTTTGTCGGGTTTTAAAATATGATATCTCGCCTGATGATATTAGAATGTTTATTGACAAACTAGAGGAAAGAGGTATTAAAGTCATTAAAAACGATGACGAAGATATTTCAAAAGAAGACTTTTCAGATTTATTACCAGAATATGGTGTTGATGACCCTGTTAAAGTTTATCTCAAAGATATCGGGAAGGTCCCACTGCTTACTCCAGAAGAGGAGATTGACCTTGCACAAAGAATTTTAAAGGGAGATGAATACGCTAAAGCTAAATTTTGCGAGGCAAATCTCCGATTAGTTGTAAGCGTCGCAAAAAAATGGGCACCTAGGGCATCAAGTCTATCATTCCTAGATTTAATTCAAGAAGGTAACCTTGGTCTACTAAAGGCTGTCGAGAGATTTGACTATGAAAAGGGCTTTAAGTTTTCGACATACGCTACTTGGTGGATAAGACAGTCTATCACACGAGCTATTGCAGATCAATCTCGTACTATAAGAATTCCTGTGCATATGGTCGAAACTATTAACAAGGCGCAAAGAGTCGTTCGTCAATTAACACAAAAACTTTGCCGTGAGCCGACCACCGAAGAGATCGCACAAGAAATGGGTATTAGTGAGGCAAAAGTTGTTGAAATTCAAAAAATTGGGCTGGATCCTGTTTCGTTGGAAACTCCAATTGGCGAAGAAGAAGATTCTAAATTAACAGACATAATTGTTGATGAATCTATTAAGTCGCCAGTCGAATATGCCACCCAAACTTTACTTCGTGAACAACTTCTCGCAGTAATAGATACCGCATTGACCCCTCGTGAACAAGAAGTTATAAGACAAAGATATGGGTTAAAAGATGGACGAGCTAAAACCCTTGAAGAAGTTGGAAAAGAATTTAAAGTAACTAGAGAGCGTATTCGTCAAATTGAGGCAAAGGCTCTTCGTAAACTTAAACACCCAAACAGAAGCAAGAGACTTGCCGATTTTATGGATTAAAAGGAGAAAGTATGGATTTAACATCTATTTTAGAATATCAAAACATTGACAAAGCTCTCTATAATTTAGAGCAAACTTTAGAAAATGGAGTGTGGAAAAATATGCTCCCAAAACTTAATCAAACAGCAAAAAATTCGCAAAACAAGTCTAGTCAATTAGAAGGGCAGGCCGCTGCTGTTTTAAAAGAGATGGAAGAGCTAAAAAAGACTATAGATGCGACAAAAAAACACGGCAAAGATATTTTGAAAAGCGACCCGGAAACAATGTCGTCTGAACAGATAGAACAAGCATTATTAAAAAAAGATCGTGTAACATCAAATTTGATAGCTTTAGATAAAAGATTGACAAGGCTTGCTGAAAATATTAATCAAATTCTTGCCGAATTTAATTCCACTGTAAAAATTTATAATGATGCAAAATTGCAATACCAACAAATCAAAGCCAAACAAGATAGAGAACTTGCCGAAGCTCAACCAAAAATTAATGAATTAAAGGCAAAACTTGATTTGCTATCAAAAAAAATTAACCCTAAAACATTAGAGTTTTACAAAGCGAGGAGGGCAGATAAGATATTTCCAGTTTTTGTTGAGTTAATTGGCAATTCGTGTGGTAGATGCAGAATGGAACTTTCAGCTTCAGCACTTTCAAAGTTAAAAAGCGAACAAACCTTGATTTGCGAGAATTGTAGGAGAGTAATTTATTATATAAAGTAAAAATACTTAAAGACTAGCAATAGTCTTTTTTTATATTAAAAAGTAGTTTAAAAATTGATATCAATAGTTTATTTAAATTTATAATAATTTTTGCTTTGTAGTGCAATAATTATAGCTATTAATTGAAAATTTTTATATAATTTTAAATTTTATAGCATTTTTTTACTTTTTAATATAGATTTTATGGCAAATATTAATTTTTGTATGTCTACAAAGTTCGTGAAATATGACAGTGAAACTCTTACTGCGCCTTGGTCTAATAGACCGAGCGCTTCGTGTTTTTTTGCTGCACAATGATAGCCTCCTCTTACACAAATTCCATATTTTTCGTTTAATAAGCTCGCAACTTCGTTTGAATGTAAAGTTGGAATATTAAAAGCAAAAACACCTTTTGCGTTTTCAGTTGTAGTGTATATTTCTAAAGGATAGTACGATAACTCATAGTGCAAAAATGTGGTTAAGTCATCTAATTTTTCCTTTATTTGAGCAAAGTTTTCATTTACAAAATCTATGCCCCCAGACAGAGCAAATATTGCAGGAGTTGCAAGCGTTCCGACTTCGAAGCGTTCGGGAAGTTCGAAAGGCTGAACTAATTCTAATGAATTTGTTCCTGTCCCTCCAAATGATATTGGTTCTATAGCTTTTGTATTATTTATTAATAAAACCCCTAGACCCTGCATCGCATAAAAACCTTTATGCGGAGCTAAAGCTAAAAATGAGATGTTATTTTTTTCCATATCTATTGTTTCGTGCCCACCACTTTGCGCCCCGTCAACTAAAAAGAGCAAACCTTTTTCCTTGCATAGTCTCCCAACATTTTCTATATCACAAGTATCTCCATTTACATTCGAAATATGGTTGCAAATTACCATATATGTGTTGTTATTAAGGCATCTCTCGATATCGGATCTTTTTATCCCACCTGGTTTTGATTGTTTTGCAACGGTATATTCAATTTTTCCTTGTTGTTTTAAATGTTCAAGTGGGCGAAGGACAGAATTGTGCTCATTTTCTGTGCATATAATATGCCCGCCGTTTTTGACTGTACCAAGAATTGCAAGATTGAGTGCAGCCGAACAATTAGCAGTGAAAATTACATTATTTTCATCTGCTAAATTGAACATATCTGCAAGTTTTTTTCTTGTATTCGAAACTTCACAAGCTGTTAATATGCTTAATCTGTGACCACTTCTTCCAGGATTGGCAGAATATTTTGTTAGCGCAATATTTACTTTTCTCAAAACTTCTTTAGGTTTTATATTTGTTGTTGCACTATTATCGAGATAAATCAAAATTTCACCTCCTAATGAAACATAATTCTTCTTTATTTAATATAGTGTTATTGAAAAGAATTGGTGAATATATGGAGGCTTACTTTGCACTACACCTATGCAGTTTTTACTTCACGAAACCAAACTCTATCGTTTGCTAACTACTTAAAAAAAATTGGTATACCTTGCTTAATAACCACAACCCCAAAACAAGCGGGAAGGATATGTGGTATTTGTGTAAGATTTTCCACAGACTATTTGGATATTGTAAAAAAGCAGTTCCCTGTTTCTGGCTATTCTAGTTTTGCAGGATTTTTTTTCAGCGAATAAAAGCGGTTTGTCGGCATAATCTAAAATAATGAAAGTCAAACTTCAACTTTTGTTTTTAGGCTTTGCTATTTTAATTGTCATAGCAATGACTTTTTTTATGTACGCACTGTTTTATCCTCTTAAATATCAAGATTATATTTTGACAGCGAGTTTGACTTACAATGTTAAACCCGAAGTGATTGCATCTGTTATAAATGCGGAAAGTTCATTCAATAGTGAGGCTGTTTCTAGTAAAGGGGCAGTCGGGCTTATGCAAGTTATGCCATCAACAGCAGAATATTTAGCTCAACAGTTAAATTTAAGCACTTATGATTTGTTTGAGCCAGAAATCAATATTATGCTGGGCAGCTATTATTTGTCGTATTTGATTGACCAATTTGGTGATTTAAAAATAGCTGTGTGCGCTTATAATGCTGGACCTAACAGAGTTAGAAAGTGGCTTAATGAACAAAATATAAGTGATAAAAACATCAATGAATTTAATATTCCTTATGCAGAAACCAGAAATTATCTAAAAAAGGTGCTTAAAAATATCAACTTTTACCAAAATTGCTTTAATTAAATTGACTTTTGTTGTCATTAATGTTATTTTAATCATAAAGGAGATAACATTATGGCAGAGGCAAATTTATCTAACGAAGTCGATATCAGACGAGAAAAAATTAAAGATTTAAAAGCTCAAGGACAAATCGTTTACAAAGCTAAATTCGACCGTTCTTGTACTATAAAAGAGGCCCGTGAAAGCGTTGGAAAAAAGGTTAAAGTCGCAGGCAGAATGGTATTTAGGCGTGTAATGGGAAAGTTCGGGTTTATGCAAATTCGTGATATTGACGCTTATATTCAAGTTTCAGTAGGTCGCAATGAAATCAATGAACAAGATTATGAATTTTACAAAAAAATGATTGACTTGGGTGATTTTGTGGGCGTTGAAGGGGAAGTGTATGTTACTCAAACGGGGGAAATAACAGTAAGAGCTGAAAAGATAGAGCTTTTGTCCAAAGCACTTCGTCCACTTCCTGAAAAATTTCACGGACTTACAGATGTAGAAACAAAGTATAGACAAAGATACTTGGACCTTATTGTTAACGAACAAGCTCGTAAGGTTTTTTTGGCACGCAGTAAAGTTTGTTCTTTTGTTAGAAGATATCTTGAAGACAATGGGTTTGTCGAAATTGAAACACCAATTTTGCAAACAAATGTTAGTGGTGCTTCGGCGAAACCATTTTTCACAAAACATAATGCGTTGGATATTGAATGTAATTTGAGAATTGCTACAGAAACTTGGCTAAAGCAAGCAATCGCTGGTGGATTTGACAGAGTTTTTGAGCTAGGAAAAGATTTCCGTAATGAAGGTATGGACCCAACGCACCTTCAAGAGTTTACACAAGTCGAGTGGTACGCTTCTTATTGGGACTTTGAGGAAAATATTAAATTTTTTCAAGATTTCTTAAGAAAACTTTTATTGCATATTGTTGGATCTACAAAGATTTCATATCAAGGGAATGAAATAGATTTTGGCAAAGAATGGGAAAGAATTGATTATACAGCAAAGATGAAAGAACTTTTGGGTTTTGATTTTCTTAACGAAACAGATGCTGAAAAATTTAAAACAAAAATTGTTCAAGCAAAACTTTTTAGTTATGCAGAGTTGGAGCCATATAACTCTGTAAGAGCTCTTATTGACTTCGTTTATAAGCGCAAAATTCGTGAGGGAATGGTTGGCCCCGTTGTACTTTTCAATTATCCTGCTGTTCTAAAACCACTTGCCAGACGAAATGACTTTGACGAACGCCTTGTAGATGCCTTTCAGATTATTGTTTGTGGCGCAGAAATTGTTAATGCATATTCGGAGCTTGTTGACCCACTACAACAGCGTCAAACTCTCGAAGCTCAATTAAAGGATAAATTGAGTGGCGATGACGAGGCTATGGACCTTGATGAAGATTTTCTTCGGGCAATGGAACACGGTATGCCACCTGTTTCTGGTCTAGGGTTTGGTATTGACAGATTTATTATGACTGTTTTTGACCTCCCAAATATTCGTGATGCGGTTCTGTTCCCATTGATGAGGTAATTTTATGACCGCTGATGAAATGATAAGAGCATTTGATGTACTTGTCGCTAACCCTAAATGTGAGCTTGAATATTCTTCACCTTATCAGCTACTAGTCGCTGTAATTTTATCGGCGCAATGCACTGATAAAAGAGTTAATATCGTTACGCACCAGCTTTTCGCAGATTATCCCACACCTGAAAAAATGCTTAAACTTTCACAAAAAAAATTGGGCGAATTAATACATTCTTGTGGATTTTATAATTCAAAAGCTAAAGCCATTTTAGATATGAGCAATGATATTTTGTCGAAGTACAATGGTCAAATCCCAGACAAGTTGGAAGATTTGATATCATTGCGTGGAGTTGGGCGCAAAACTGCTAATGTTGTTTTGTCCGAAGCTTTTAAAAAAGATGCGCTAGCAGTAGATACACACGTTTTGCGTGTATCTAACAGATTAGGGTTGTCTTCTAGCAATAATCCCGATATAGTTGAAGATGAATTAAAAAAATTCTTTCCTAAAAAAAATTGGTCAAGACTACATTATCAAATGGTTTTATTTGGTAGATATAAATGTAAAGCTAAAAAACCAGATTGCTCAAATTGTCCATTCCAAAGAAATTGCAAAATGTTTTTAAATAAATAAAATAAGAGGGTAAATGTTTTTAGATAGGGTTAAAATAAAAATTAAAGCAGGAGATGGAGGCGACGGTTCGTTAAGTTTTTTGCGTACTAAACTTACAATGAAAGGTGGCCCAGATGGAGGCGATGGCGGTAGAGGTGGAAATATTATTTTCCGTGCCAATCAAAATATGACCACCTTATATAATTTTCGATTTAAGAAAAAGTTTTATGCCGGGAATGGCGAGGCAGGTTCTAAAAAGCTTAAAACGGGAGCTAGCGGTAAGGACGAGATTATTGATGTACCGTGTGGTACAGTCATCATTGATGCACTAACTAACAAGATAATTGCTGATTTAAGCGAAAACGGAAAAACTTTCACTGCTCTTAAAGGTGGAGAAGGTGGTCGAGGTAATGCCTATTTTAAGTCATCTGTCAAACAGGCACCAAATTTTTCGCAAGAAGGCATAAAAACAAAAGAGCACGAGGTAATTCTCGAACTCAAAACAATAGCAGATGTAGGATTAATTGGATTCCCAAATGTTGGTAAATCGACTTTGCTTTCAGTTATTTCAAATGCCAACCCAAAGATTGCAAATTATCCTTTCACCACACTTTATCCAAATTTGGGTGTAGTTGAAGTGCGAGGACAAACTTTTGTTGTCGCCGATATACCCGGTTTAATCGAGGGCGCAAGTGAAGGACAAGGGCTGGGACATTATTTTTTAAAGCATATAGAAAGAGTGAGACTTCTTCTGCATATAATTGATGTTTCCCAAAGAGATGGGAGAGATTTTTTGCAAGATTATCAAACAATCAATGCCGAACTAAATAATTATAGTCCCGAACTATCAAAAACCCCACAAATTGTAGTATTTTCGAAGAGCGATGAAATTGACGAAAAATTATTAAAGCAACGCATAAAAATTTTTCGTGACAAATACAACATAACGCCGTTCCCAATTTCCGCAATTTTACACGAAGGCGTTGATGATTTGATGCTTAAAACTTTAGAAAAGCTTTCAACAATTCCTCCAAAACCTCCTATTAAAATAGAGGAGTTCGATTTTGATAAAAACGATGATAATCCTATTCAAATCTCATCAGAAAATGGAGTTTTTGTAGTATCAGGAAGCAGAGTTGATGGTT
This sequence comes from uncultured Clostridia bacterium, assembly GCA_944380695.1. Taxonomy (GTDB): domain Bacteria; phylum Bacillota; class Clostridia; order Christensenellales; family UBA1242; genus Caccovivens. The sequence goes on from CALWII010000054.1 coordinate 25,717, forward strand.
TAGTGAGAGGCGTGTATTTAGATGACACAAGGAGTTTTGCATATTTTCAAAACAGATTGAATGAAATGGGTGTCATCGATTTATTGAAAGAGCGTGGTTTAAAAAATGGCGATATAGTCAAAATCAAAAACATAGAATTTGAGTGGATCGAGTAGGTGAAAGAGTGATGAATACAGATGATGTTGTTTTAGTTAAAGTTCGTCCTTGCGATGAGGTCGCAGTAAATGAGTGTAAACAAGAATTCTTTGACAACAATGAAGAAAAAATACCTGGCTCAAGTAGTCTGGTTAAATATAATACTTTTAACGAATGGTATAAAATAATAAAAAATTTCGAAGATGATGAATATGCCGAAAAATTTAATATGGTGCCGGCTGTTCA
>CALWII010000055.1 GCA_944380695.1 uncultured Clostridia bacterium
TCATATTAGAAATGCTTTCTGATAGTTATTGCTTTTCTTGTTAATTGGCTTAATCGTTATTTTAAATTGTATATTGACAAATTTGTAGGTTTATGTTACAATAGTCTCAAATGAGGAGGTCTTATGGCAAGAGACAAAAAGGATATAGTTGTGGTTACTAAAGCCTCAAAAAAAGTGGGCACAGGAATTAGAAAAAAAATTAAACATCGTATTTGGGCATTTGTTGCGCCAGCTGTGGTTGTTGCCTGCATAGCGGTTGTCATAGGAACTGAAAAACCAAAATGGGAGGCGAAAGATGAAGTGCCGGCAACTATTTTGGTAGTTGATGAAAGTGAACAAGAATATGTTAAAGACAGTGAAGCCACAAAAATTGAGAGTCCAACTGTTGAGGGAAAAAAAGATTCTGAAGAGGAAATAGTCGAAGAAGATCCTAACAGAAATTATGATACTACTAATCCAGATCAAAAACCGCCAGTAATATAAGCACAATATTTTGTGCTTTTTTTATTTATTTTGTAAAAATGCTTGATATTTCTTTTTATTTATGATATTATATATCACGACTTCGGGTGGTCCGCTTTGGCTTAACGCCTCAAATGAACACTTTGTCAAAAATCTGAAAAAAGGAGATAAGTCAAATGGCAAACATCATCGACCAAATCGAAAAAGAAAATATGAAGGAAAAGCTTCCTGAATTTAGCGTCGGAGATACGGTTAAAGTTTCAGTTCGTATTAAAGAGGGCGAAAAAGAAAGAATTCAGGCTTATGAAGGTGTTGTTATCGCAAGACGCAACGGTGGGATTAGAGAGACTTTTACTGTTAGAAAAATTTCTAATGGTGTTGGCGTTGAAAGAACTTTCCCTCTTCATTCTCCGCTTGTGGCTAATGTCGAAGTGACAAGAAAGGGCAAGCCAAAGAGAGCCAAACTTTACTATGTAAGAAGTTTAACAGGTAAGGCTGCAAAAATTAAATCTGCTGAAAATTAAATGAATGTTCGTTTATACGAACATTTTTTTATTGTGTAAATTTATTTTGCCACATAATTCATTTTTTTGTTTGGCAATTTTGTTTTGTTTTGTTATACTTGGAAAAGTTTAAGGAGAAAAGATGCTCTCAAAAATTTATAGTTACGGACTTTTGGGTATTGATGGTTTTATCGTAGATGTGGAGGTTGATATTTCTAATGGTCTTCCTCATTTTGAAGTCGTAGGGCTCGCAGATACTGCGGTTAAAGAATCGAAGGAAAGAGTTAGAGCGGCAATAAAAAATTCGGCTTTTGACTATCCTATAAAAAAAATTACTGTTAACCTCGCCCCAGCAGATGTTAAAAAAGTCGGTCCACTTTACGATTTGGCAATTGCAGTGGCGATTATGACAGCAAATCCCAATAACGATATTAAAGGTTTAACGCCAAAAGCAGCTAGGGAGTTTGTTATTGTTGGAGAATTATCTTTGACCGGTAAAGTCAACAAAATTAAAGGGCTGTTGCCTATTCTTATTTCGGCTCAAAAAGCTGGATTTAAAAAGTTTATTATTCCTCATGAAAATTCAAAAGAGGCGAGCTATATTGCAAATGTTCAATGCTTTCCCGTAAAAACTTTGGAAGAAGCAGTTATGTTTATTAGTGGAAATGCTGAAGTTCCACAGGTTCCTGTTGAAAAATTTATAAGCGAAGTTGTTGATGAAAAAAATGCTTTGGATTTTAAATATGTAAAAGGGCAACAACGGGCAAAACGGGCACTAGAAATTGCTGCGGCGGGTGGACATAATGTGCTTATGATAGGACCACCAGGGAGTGGAAAAAGTATGCTGGCAAAATGCTTTCCTACTATTTTGCCTAATATGACTTTTGAAGAAGCCCTTGAAGTGACTAAAATACATTCGGTGGCGGGAGAGCTTGACAACAAAAAAGGAATCGTTTCTACTCGTCCGTTTAGGTCACCGCATCATACCGCAACGGTTGTAAGCCTTACCGGTGGAGGACTACACGCAAAGCCGGGTGAAATCTCTTTGGCACACAATGGTGTGCTGTATTTAGATGAAATGCCAGAATATCCAAGGGCTTGTTTGGAGATTTTACGGCAACCGTTGGAAGATGGCAAAATAACAGTGGCGCGAAATGCTCAAACGGTTACTTATCCTGCTAATTTTACATTAATAGCAAGTATGAACCCTTGTCCTTGCGGTAACTATGGTTCAAAAGACCGTGAATGTAAATGTTCACCTTCTATGATACATAAATATTTATCTCGTATATCAGGACCTATACTTGACAGAATTGACATACACGTTGAAGTTGATAATGTAACATTTGATGATCTTCGAACAAGCATTCAGGAAGAAAGCTCATTGGAAATCAAAAAACGGGTTGACAACGCAAGGAAAATTCAGCTAGACAGGTTTAAAAATTCAAAAAATTATTCAAATGCAAAGATGAGTGTGCCAGCGACTAAAAAATATTGTGTTTTAGATGAAGAATGTGAACAACTTTTAAAAAATGCCTTTTCAAGATTGAAGTTGACCGCAAGAGCGCATGACAGAATACTAAAAGTTGCCCGCACAATAGCAGACCTTGAAAACGAAGAAAATATATTGCCACAACACATTGCTGAAGCGATTGCTTATCGTTCTTTGGATAGGAAATATTTGTAAATAAAGGTATTGTATGAACAAGACGGATTTTTTAAAGTTTTTATCTGCTTTTGAAATTTCAACTGCAAAAATTGAGAGAATTTTACAAGAAATGGGTGATACATATACTTTTGAAAGATTTGTAAATTCTGAAGCTATTGAAAAAATTTTGGATAATGATTTCTCAAAAATAGCAAAAAGAGCGAATGACAAATTTATGGAAGATTATTCCAATTATTTGCTTAATAAAAATGTCAAGCTTGTTACCTGCGAAAATGAAAATTTTCCTAAAAAATTGCTTCAAATAGAAAATCACCCATTTTATTTGTTTTATTTAGGGGACTTAAATCTGTTAAATCAAAAATGCGTTGCCATTGTTGGTACGAGGTCGCCGAGCAGTTATGGTATAACTGTGACCGAACGATTTTCTGGAGAAATTGCAGAAGCTGGTGGAGTTATAGTAAGCGGTTTAGCGTACGGTGTTGACAGTATAGCGCACAGAAAGGCCTTGGCTGTTGGGGGTAAAACAATCGCTGTCCTAGCAGGTGGGTTTGACCATATATATCCACAAGAACATTTTTCTTTATTCAAAGAAATTGCACAAAAAGGTTTAGTGATAAGTGAGCATCGACCAGATGTAATAGCATTAAAATATCATTTTCCTCAAAGAAATAGAATTGTTGCTGGTATTAGTGATGCATTATTAATAACAGAAGCAGGTAAAAAAAGCGGAACTACTATAACCAAAGATTTTGCTTTGGATTACGGCGTTCCAATTTATGCTGTCCCAGGAAATATAAATTCAGTAAAAAGTGAAGGAACAAATTCTTTAATTGCAACTATGCAAGGGATATGTGCGCTAAACACTAGCGATATTATTAACGATTTGGGTCTATCAGTAAAAAAGCGTGCCAGCGTTCAACTGTCATTGCAAGAACACGAAATACTAAAAGCGTTAAAAAATGGTGATTTGACTATTGACCAGATTTGTGATAAAACAAAACTTAACATAAATTCATTAAATAGTCTTTTGACAACTTTGGAAATAAAAGGTATAATAAAAAGATTGCCAGGTGGATTTTATTCACTTGATTAGGAGGAAATGTTGGATTTAGTTATTATAGAAGCTCCTGCAAAAAGAGAAACATTGAAAAAATATTTGGGGAAAGGTTATGATGTGTTCGCAACAAAAGGACATATTAGAGACCTACCTCAAAAAAGCTATGGCCTTGATATTAAAAATCATTTTGAGCCAATTTATCAAATTATGCCAGATAAAAAAGAGCTTATAAATGAGCTCAAAAGCAAAGCAAATCAAGCAGATAATGTTTTTATTGCAACTGACCCTGATAGAGAGGGGGAAGCGATTTCTTGGCATATTTCAAATGTTTTAGGATTACCAGCAGATAAAAAATGTAGGATAGAGTTTAATGAAATTTCTCAAAAAGCTGTTCAAAATGCATTAACTAAACCTCGAGCCATTGATTTAAACTTGGTCAATGCACAACAAGCTCGTAGAGTTCTTGACAGAATAGTAGGGTATAAACTTTCTCCAATTCTCTGTAAAAAGATTAAACCTCGTTTAAGCGCAGGCAGAGTTCAATCCGTCGCCTTAAAGTTAATCGTCGACCGAGAGAGAGAAATCGAAGCTTTTATCCCAGAAGAATATTGGAATATTTTTGCTTTACTTCAAAAAGATAAGGATATCTTTAAAGCCTCCTTGGAAAAAAAGAACGGGAAAAAGTTTGTACCAAAAAATAAAGATGAAGCTTTGGCGGTAACTTCTGCAGTTAAAAATCAAACTTTTTTTGTTAAAAATATTAAGCGTTCATCGACCAAATCTCACGCCCCAGCTCCTTTTACCACATCAACAATGCAACAAGATGCTTTAAATAAAGCGGGGTTAAGCATTAAGCGAACTACTCAATCTGCTCAACAACTTTACGAGGGGGTCGAAATCGCTGGGGAAGGGAAAATTGCGCTCATAACTTATATAAGAACCGACTCCACAAGAGTTTCACAGGACGCTCAAAATGCGTGCCGTGAGTATGCACGCAAAGTTTATGGCGACAAATTTGTTCCGGAAAAACCTAACATTTATGCGACTAAACAAAATGCACAAGATGCTCACGAAGCTATAAGACCAATAAATATGAATATGACACCGGAAAAAGTTAAAGCCTCGTTGACACCAGATAATTTTAAACTTTATAAACTTATTTATGAAAGATTTCTCGCAAGTCAAATGAGTGATGCTATCTATTCAAATGTTACCGCATCAATAGATTGCCAAGAATATAATTTTAAAGCTGTTGGTAAAACTCAAGAATTTGCCGGTTACACTGCTGCATACAGAGAGTATGAGGGCGACGAAAAACAAGAAATTTCAAAATTGCCACCACTCGCTGAAGGGGAAGAATTGCTCGCTAATGACATCAAAGCAGAGCAAAAGTTTACTAAACCTCCAGCTCGTTATACAGAAGCAAGCCTCGTTAAAGCTATGGAAGAAAAAGGAATAGGAAGACCAGCTACTTATGCTGCAACAATTATGGTATTGTCAGCAAGGGAGTATGTGAGTAAGGACGGGAAACAGCTTGTCCCTACAGAGCTCGGCAGAAAAGTAGTCGAATACCTCGAAAAGTTTTTTAGTTCGGTTATTAATGTCAAATTTACTGCACATATGGAACAGCGTCTTGATGATATAGCAAATGAAGGAGAAGATTGGCACGAAGTTGTCGAAAGCTTTTGGAACGGATTTTCAAAGTTGCTCTCCACATCGGATTCTTCCGGTTATTCTTTGAGAGAAGAACCTGTCGAAACTGATGTCATTTGTGATAAGTGCGGACATAAAATGCTACTTCGTGATGGCAAGTTCGGGAAGTTTCTAGGATGTTCTAATTTTCCTAAATGCAGAAATATTTTGCCTTATCAAAATGAACAAAAAGTCGTTGGCAAATGCCCAGATTGTGGCAAAGATTTAATTGCGAGAAAAAGCAAAAAAGGAAAAACATTCTTTTCCTGTTCGGGATATCCAGATTGTAAGTTTATGAGCTGGTATCCTACAACTGGTGAAAAGTGTCCAAACTGTGGGAGCCCAATTATAATTAAGTTCAAGCAAAAAATATGTTCAAGTTGTGATTATAAGGAAATTTAATGGAAGAAATAGTTAATGTAATTGGTGGAGGTTACGCAGGAACAGAGGCCGCATTGACTTTGGCAAAATATGGTGTCAAAGTGCATCTGTTTGATTGCTGTTGCGAAGATAAAGAAACAGTTTTACAAACAGATAAGTCAAGTGAACTATTAAAAAACGAGATGATAGCTCTTGGAGTAAATCTTGCGCCCTTAATTAACAACGGAACAAAAATTAAAGAAAATTTTCAAGAAATCTTAAATAAAACTGAAAATTTGTGCTTTTTTAACAAAAAAATAACAGAAATTTCACTTGCCGAACCTACCATTATAGCTACAGGGCCTCATACGGATGAAGCTTTGTTTAATCAAATTGATGAAGTTTTGGGGCCAAATAAATGCCATCATTTTCAACCAATTTATCCGATAATTGATGGAATTGAGAATTTGCTTATTCATCTTGGTGAATATTATTTTCTCCCACTTACAAAAGAAAAAGTTAATGAATTGTGCCATCTGGTAAAATCATTTAACAGCTCCGCAAAAAATGAGATCTTGGTTAAATGGGTGATTACCGTAAGAGAAATGTTATTGGCATAAATGCTTAAACCGGTTGTCTTAAATAAGGTTGA
>CALWII010000056.1 GCA_944380695.1 uncultured Clostridia bacterium
CACCGTAATTGTTGTAAACCACATAATTGTTTTCAATTGAACTATCCACGACATTATTGACCAGCATCGATATCGGAGCAACTTTAAGGTTGATTTTTATAGTTCGTTGCTTGCTGACATAACTTTCTTCATTTTTAAAGCTTTGTTCACCGACCATATAATACAAATCAAAGTTTAATTCAGTTTGTTGAGAGACGGTAGTCGAACTTGTGATTTCAAAATCTATGGTCAATTTGTTGTCTTCTTTATTGTATGTTTCACCCGATACAATAGCAGAAAAAATGTCAGGCTTCGTATAATCAAATTTAATGAAAGAGTTGGATAAAGTTGATTCGGCATTCGAATTGATAGGACTATATGGAATTGTAACAGAAATTGTCTTTTTGTAACTTTGTTCATCTTTACCATTAACAACCAATGTGAGTTGGTCTTTTTCAATTCCATCGATCTCTATTGCATCATCTTCCAAACCTTTAAGTACATAAAAAACAAATGGTACAACAATTGTTCTTTCCTGCCTTGCCCCATCAATATATTCAAAAAAGGAGTAACGAGCATACGCAGTTATGCCCTGACCATCTTTTGAAACTGAAATAGGTGTGATATTGGCATTTTTTTCGCCATTTGCAAAATAAAAATTTAATTGACCTTGCTCATATTTAATTTGAGAAAATAGGTTAAGCTCTCCAATTTGGTCAATCGTCATAGCATAGTGGAATGTAAGATTTTTTTCAGTAGAATTGTCCTCAAAAACAAACATCTCATCAGTTGGGACAAAAGAAGAGTTAGGTGTTACATAGAGCATTTTTGATTCGTCGAGAGCAACTGAATTAGAATATTGCAAAACATCGATTTGTACACTGCAAGATTTTGAACCTTCGTTAGTTGTGGCGACCAAAATCGTTTGCCCACCACTGATAGCAGTAATTTGAACAACAATCACATTATCATTTCTAGAAATTTCCTTCAATGTGATATGCGCGCTCGTCGTTGTAGCGGCTGTTGAATCATATAGCGAATAACTCAACGAATTGTCAACCCCATCAACAAAATTGCCGATTGTAAATTGAATTTCTTTTGTTTCGCCACGATAAAGAGTAACACTACTTTGACTTGCCGTCAATGTCAATTTTTCCGACGCCGATTCTCCACAGCCAGCAAAAAAGAGGCCTGCGAACACAAAAATTGTTCCCAAGCAAAGCAACAAGACAACTCTCTTCAAAATATTTCTTATCGTAGCTATCATAATCCCCTTTTATTCATTTGTCGTTTCAAATATAGAGCGCACATAGTCGGTTGCAACAATTTGAAGCATTGTTCTACTCGTTGGACTAGTGATGAAGAATGCCTGCCCAAGACCAGCCGTAACAATAGCATTTTGTTCCTCTTCGTTAATACCACCAGATTTTTTATACAAATCTACCAAGTCGTTTATATCATTTGGCGACAATGCCAAGATAAATGAATATTGACAAGCATTAATAACCGCCGTTGATTGTCTTTTTATTTCGTCAGAGCCCACGAAATCCGCCAAATTCTGTGTGATAATGATTTGCATACCCCAATATTTACGGATACGCTTTGCCATTTGTGCCATAAAATCAAGGGCTATTGGGAAATTAGGATTTATGAAAAGGTGGGCTTCATCAACTGCAACAACAATTTTTCTATTATTAGCTTTATCCCCCTTATGATATTTTTCGTTAAAGTTTTTATTGTTAATAATTTCATTGTTCAAATATCTAAACACGAGAATCATTTGAGCATTTGTTAAAAGCGGGTTATTATTTGCAAACAACGATTGGAAGTTGAAACAAACAAAGTTTTCATTTGTTTCGATTGAAGTTGGGCCATTCCAAAGTTTTGAGTTTCGGCCTCCAGAAGCGAACTTTTTAATGTAAGCTTCTATTGTGATAAGATTTTTAAGTGTGAACTCATCTTTAGTGGTCTTTATTCGTTTTAACACTAAATTATATAAATCGTCAAAAATTGGGTAATCTTTTGGTTCTTTATCGGCCAAGTTTGTATTTTCGTCAATACCTTTCAATTTATAGGTATCAACGATAAGCGAGTTTAAAAGCTCGAAAGCGTCTGAACTTATACCATACAAAATGTTTCTAAAAAAGCTTTCCAAAAATTGTAAGTGTTGTGAATACGAATCGTTGATTCTTTGTACTTTATTTTTCTTTTTCTTCGGCTTAAAATCCACATAATCGTAATCTTCTTCCTCTTCATTTGTTTCAGTATCATCTTCATTTTCATCAAGTGAAGCAATTATATGGAACGGATTAATAATCCCATAAAGTGATGATCCAACATCTATATATTTCCCACCCAAAGAAGCAGTAAGGTGCGCATATTCTTTTTCTGGGTCGACAATAAAGACTTTACAGTTGTCTGCCGCCAAATTCGCAAGTAGGGTTTTGACGGCAAAGGACTTGCCTGACCCCGACTTCCCAATAACCATAACATTAGAATTTACACGCGCATTATCTCTTGTGAAGAAATCAATGAATACGGGATATTCATTATCGCCCAAATAAATACCACCCTGGTCCTGCATAGCACTTGATATAAATGGGAACACAGCTGCTAAAGTTGAAGTCGGTATTCCTCGTTTATATCCCTTAACATTATCCCGTTGCGAAATATTGCTACTGATAAAAGCATCTTGTTGCCGAGCAAACATTTCACTGAATTTAAACCCGCTTTGTTTGAGCATAGCTTTAACATCTCGTTTTGCGGCATCTTCGCAAGTTATGTAAGTGCTGACATCATATAACTGTTGATTGTTATTTTTTAAGTTAACAAGCAAGTCTCTCAATGTTTCGACGTGAGTTTGGAGTTCAATCTGGCTTGAAGACCTACCGGTTTTGTAGAGTTTGCTTTCCATATCCATAATGGCTTTATCTATTGACCTTTCTGCAGAAGATTTTGGAACTTGTGCAAATTTCATAACCACTTTAGTTCTATCCATAAGAAAAATATTTGAGCCCCATGCATTACCAACATTAAGCGGATAATCTGTTATTGCATAAGTCCTATATGCACTACCATCAATAATGTATTTTGCAGCTTTGAATTGTATTTCTTTTGGTTTCGCCCACTTAATATGATCAGCCAACAAAATACTTTCAAGTTCTCTTTGGTCAAATTCTCTGCCGTAATTTGCTTTTAGAAAAATTGTAAGGTCTTGCCCATACAACCTTTTTGCACTCATCGGTGCCAATGAAGATGCCAAAGCATTAATCATACCGTTCACAGTGTTTTCTAAAAGCTCCAAATCTTTGTCATAAACAACAACATAAAAATGGTCTTTATAAACCTTGTCTTTTCTGTTTAAGTTTTCTAAAAAAGAAACTCTCTCTTCAAAAACCGGTGAGCGAGCATCTACTTCTTTTTCAGTAACCTGACCCTCATACTGCATTTCCAATAAAAGTTCATATTTTTTATTCTCCGCATATATGTAGTTGTCTAAAATCATTGCCAAGTTTAATTTTATAATTGAGCAGGTTTGGTCAGGAGTGAGTCTTCTTAAAGCGTTAGCAAAACTTTCAATAACATTATCCTGCGTGTATTCAGTCAACAAGCCAAACAAAACTGGTCGAATTTCTATTACTTGTCCATAGTACGAACCAAAATTAATAAATCTGTCTTGATAGATGCTTTCAAAAGGAATTATTTCGTTAATATCCCCTTTTTTATTTTTCTTTAAGCCTTGGTCAGAAAATTTCTTTTTTTGCGCCATAAACCTAAACAAATGGGCACAAGTGACATAAAGCCTTTCGTCGTCAGCTATCTTAATAAAAATAGAAACATAAAAAATGGTGAAAACGGCGGCAATCCAAAAATGTCCTTCGAAATTTGATGCGAACAAAATAATTGCGGTTGCCCCACCTAAAATCATTAAAATTAAATCAAGTCCGGTTACGCCTCTGATAAATTCAAGTTTGACTTTGGTCTTCCTTGGAATAATTCTCTGCATACGCTTCTCCTTATTAGATATAATACTACAAAATAAGTTAAAAATACAAACGATTTAACACAAAAAAACACGACTGATTTAATGAAAAAAAATGTTTTCTAAAATCAACAAAATATTTTTTTTAAGAATAAATTAAATAACTTTTCAACCATATTTTTATTTTAAAAAAACGAGTAAAAATTACTCGTTAAACTTTTGTTGAAATTTAGTTTAAAATATTTAAAAAAATAAAATAAAAATTAACTAAATTTGATTATTTTTAATTATTTTTTTTCGTATTATTTAAAATATGTTATAAAATTTAAATTTTATTACTTAAATTCATTATTTAGAATAATAAAAAAGTATATTTAATTTATTGTGCTTTTTTGCTTCATTAATTTTTTTCTGTGTAATGACTTCACGATTTCTAATAATCAATTCATTATTTATTCCAAGTATATCCCGGGTTGCTATTTTCCCCAACAAGCTCCGAGCATCTATCCCTATTCTTGAAGGCAAGACATTTTCAGTGCGAGTTATTTGCACGACCTGTTCTGGTTGTATCAAAGGGTTTTGGAAATTAAAAGGTTCAGCCTTTTCTTTTTTGCCAAACAAAATTAAAGCATCATTTCCGTTAATTACAATGTTTTTTGAACAAAAAGTTATTTTTTCGGTAGAAAAATAACAAACTTTATTGTTTTTTAAATAAATCTCTTTAATACTTCCCAAAAAATTTGCACGCTTATCATAGACCTTTTTCCCTAGCACACTTTTAAAAGCAAACTCACCATATACCAAGCTAGCATTATTTTTTAAAAAAATAACATCGTTTTCCGCAGAAATGCTAGCATAATCAACTCGCATTTCGACTTCATTTTCTTCGTCAACAATAATAAGACCACAAATTTGTTTTAAATCGCTTGAAAATTCGGCAGAAAGCACATAACCGACCTTTAGACCATTATGTGAATAATAAACTTGCTTTGAAATTATTTCAGATAACTTTTTCATACCATAAAATATAAAGATTAAAATTTAAAAATTAAATTTATAAAAAATAAGACAAAAATCAACAAAAAATCATAAAAAATATTGTTTTTTTTAAGAAAAATAAATAAAATATATAAAAATAACTTTAAACATCAACCTACAACTTTTAAATTTTAGAATTATCATTTTAATGCCAATTCACACTTTAAAAAATTTTATTTGTAAAAATCATTTGACTTATTTTTTAAAAAAACATATAATCGAAAATATGAAAAAAATAAATAAAAATATGACTATAGAACAAGTACTAAAAATAGACTCAAAATTGGCTGATGTGCTAACAGGTTTTGGTATGCATTGTATTTACTGTCCTATGAGTCTTATGGAGACTCTTGAAGAGGCCGCAACAGTCCACGAAATCGATTGCGACTTTTTAGTTGAAAAATTAAATCAAACATTAAAAGATAAAAGCACCAAATAAAATGGTGCTTTTTAATTTATCTCCACAAAAGATTTATGATTTTATTTTTCAAATCCTCAATACCTTCTTTTGTTTTTGTTGAAACATATATTTCATTTTCTAAAAGCTCTTTCCTGTTTTCTACCAAATCGCACTTATTGTAAACAATTAATCGATTTTGTGTTGCCCCTATATCATCTAAAACTTTATTGGTCACTCGCATAGATTCTTCATAATATAATTCCTTGCCGTCCAAAGAAGTTGCTGTTGGGTCAACTATATGCAAAATTAAATCTGATTCTTTTGCCTCATCAAGAGTCGAAGCAAAAGAATCGACTAGTTCGTGCGGAAGTTCTGAAATAAAACCGACAGTGTCGGTCAAGAGAACCACTTGCCCATTTAAATATAGTTTACGACTTGTTGTGTCTAATGTTGCAAAATACTTATCTTCAACATAAATATTATCTTTGGTCAGCACATTTAAAAGCGAGCTTTTCCCAGCATTTGTATAACCAACCAATGCAATTCTTTTTATTGCGTTTTTTATTCGCTCCCTTCTCCCCAATGCTCGCTGTTCTTTTATTTTTTTTATCTCTTTTTTTAAAAAATCTATTTCTTTTTCAAGCCTACGCCTGTCTAACTCTAGTTTAGTCTCCCCAGGGCCTCTCATTCCCACTCCGGCGCCACCATATTTATTACTTGTTTCATTAACATCTCGAAGCTTTGGCAAAAGATACATATTTTGTGCAAGCTTAACTTGAAGCTTTGCCTCATTAGTTTTCGCCCGTATGGCAAAAATATCTAATATTAACCCGACTCTATCAATTACCCTAGTTGAAAATGCGTTTGACAAATTTCCAATTTGTGAACCTGTTAACTTATAGTCTACTATTACCACATCGGCACTGTTATCTTTCAAATAATTTTTTATTTCTTCGACCTTTCCTTTCCCAATAACAGTTGCTTTATTAAAATCTTTAATATTTTGCACAAAAAATCCTATAACTTCTAGTCCTGTGCTTTCTGCCAATCGAGTTATCTCATCAAGTTTTCTTGCCTTGCTTTCATTTTTTTTTGTTATAACAACCACAAGCAATGCTTTTTGCTTAATCTTTTCTGTAGAAAACATATTTTTTTCACCTTTGGCGATATTATACCACATATTGTTGACTTGAAGCAAGAATTTTCCCATCTGCAGTAGATATTATTACATTATTCATTTCTCCTGAAACAGAGCAAATTGAAAACAACCAAAATGTTTTATCAAATCCGCCTACCACTTTGTCCAGCACCCTCAAATAACATTCCGCAAAAAGTTTATCGCCTTCTCGTAGCGATGAGATATCTTCCCCAAGTTGCTCCACAGCGATCTCTATTGCTTGATCAGCTTTTACTTCAAAAAAATTGGATTGACATATCATATTTATATTATTCCCCAGATAATCCACTGCGATTTGTTCGGTACCTTTTAGCAAAATTTCCAAATCGGCAATATGTGTACCTGTAATAAAATTATATTGTAACAGAATCGTTTTTTTAACACCATCAATAATTACATCAATATACTCTGGTGCGTTTGTATCTAATCTTGCCGTGATTAAAGCAAAAACAACCTTTTTTTGATTACTACCATCATACTTAAATGGTTCTTCCCTAAATCCAGAAGAAATAGAAAATGGAGTTTCCCCAGAATCCGAACAATAATATACCTCTGTTTCTTCGGACATATTGTTCACCACCAAATCGAGATTGGTCATTTTTGAAGAGCAACCGCTAATACCTAAAACCACAAAAAAAATTGCTAAAGTAAAAATTATTTTTTTCATAACCACCTCCACTGCTAAAATATGTTTGATTTTTTCAGAAAATATGTTAAAATTTGTCATATGAAAGATTTAAAGTTTTATTATAAAAAAGCCATCAAAAAAGGTTTCGCCATAGGTGCCTTTAACTTTTCAAATCTAGAAGTTTTAAAAGCCATAGCTAATTCTGCAGAAAAATTAAAAAGCCCTGTGATTTTAGCTGTATCCGAAAGTGCGCTACGGTATATGGGCGAGCAATTTGTTATTGAAAATGTAAAAATCATAAAAGAAAATCATACGGTTCCTCTATTTTTACATCTGGACCACGGTAAATCTTTTGAAATCTGTAAGAAAGCAATCGATTTGGGGTTTGATTCCGTTATGATTGATGCGAGCGCAATGCCATTCGATGAAAATGTCAAATTAACAAAACAAGTTTGTGATTATGCTCACGAAAAAGGAGTTTATGTTGAGGGAGAATTAGGTCAAATAATAGGAGTTGAGGACAACACTCATTCTGATACCAATATTTTTACTGACCCGGAACAAGCACAAAAATTTGTTAAGGAAACCAAAGTTGATTCTTTAGCTGTTGCTATTGGAACCAGTCACGGCGCCTATAAATACAAAGGAGAATCTCGATTAAGGTTTGACATTCTGCAAGAAATAGAAAAAAAATTGCCAAACTTTCCACTCGTATTGCACGGCGCCTCATCAGTAAATTCGGACACGATTGCAATGATTAATAATTACGGTGGAAAAATTGAAGGTGCAAGTGGTGTAAGCGAAGAACTAACAAGAATGGCAATAAAAATGCATAACATCGTAAAAATCAATATTGACACAGACTTGCGAATGGCTTTCACAGCGGGCGTTAGAAAATCGCTTGTCGAAAACCCAGAAAATTTTGATACTAGAAACTACTTACTCGAAGGACAAATTATGGTTGAAAAGCTTGTTGAACATAAAATAGATGTATTACTAGATAGTGAAAAAAAAGCATAACATTCCGTTATGCTTTTTTTTAATTAAAATATTTATCTTGCTTCCTTAACAAATCCACCTATTGTTGATTTGATATCTTTTCGTGTTATCATTGCCTTTTCTTTAGCTTCTTTAATCTTTTCACCGTCAATTGGCATATCTTTGGCTAATGAATCAATCGCAGATAAGCCCTGCCCAATATAAGCCAACGTTTTTAGGTACAAAAGCACTTTTTGTCTGTCTGGAACCTCATCGGCGACAGAAATATCTTCTGGTTTTGTATCATAAATTGCTTCATAGTCGCTCTTCATACTATCGCTAGCTTTTCCCTCTTTATAGTCTGCTAGAGATATCCTTCTATATAGATTTGCGATAATCCCGTGCTTAAATCTTAACCCATCCGACACCACATCCAAACTGTCTTTCAGCGCAGCTGCTACTACATTGTTGGGCCTCTTTTTTAACTGATTTTGCTGTTTCAAAGTTTTAATAGTCCCAGCAACTTCTTTCAAAAACTCTTTTGAAAGTTTTTCTTTTTCATATCTATTTGTAAAATACCCAAATTTTTCCGAAAATTCATCTTCTTTATGGGCAACTTCGAAAATATATCTCACATTTTCATAAGCACTCGCTTCACAAACTTCAAGCTGTTTTTTGCTCAAATTCATTTGACATTGAACAAGAGGGAGAACAAAAATCTCTTCCAGCATTGATAAAATTTCAGAATCTGTTATCTTTTTTTCATTAACTAAATAAGAAAGCAAAATCAAATTAGTATACAAAATCTCTACTGCTGTTTTAAAATCTTCTTTCCCTACTCTGTTTCTCTTTACAATTCTTCCGGCTTTTAACAATTCTTTATCAATAAATTCAAAGCCAGCAAGAATTTTATCTTCATCATTACTTTCGAGATAAGAAAAGATATCTTTGAGGTTCGTCTTATCTCCCAGTGGTTCTTTTAGTCCAACAAAAATTTGAAACTCACTGCCGTCTCTATCAATAAATTTCCACTTTGGATTAACTCCTTGACCAGACCACTGCAAAGGAATATCACTAAACTTAACAATTTTTTCTTCAAAAAGCTTTCTAATCTGTAAACTTTTGAACAAATCATCAAGCTTCTTATATTTATCATCTGGAGAAGATATACCGCCATTTAATTGTCTAATTCTCGAATTAGCAAGGTCAACAGCTATGTTTTTTAATGTAAAATTGTCAACATTCTGATTTTCTGCACTTATGCTGGCGTGAAGGAATGGTACCATTTTCTTAATCAATTCATTTGTTGTTTCAGGATAATCTTTGCCTGTTATAGAAGCTAACACCAAAATTGACGACAAGTAAACTGCTGGCTTAAAAAGATGTTGTGGCACATTTTGTTCTTTCGCTGTCTTAATCAAGCTAAT
>CALWII010000057.1 GCA_944380695.1 uncultured Clostridia bacterium
AAATAATTTTGGTACTGTAACAGGTGTGGGATCTGCGGGGATTTTGTTCTCATTATCGACATTGGATGTGGTAGGTAGCGAAGAACTTTTTGTGGACATTCAAAATTGCATTAATGCGGGTGTCGTAAAAGGGGCAGCTTATACAGGAGGACTAATAGGCATAGGTATGGATATGCTCTATGGCGGAAAAGGAACACCAATTTTAAAAATTAGTGATAGTGCAAATATTGGAGATTTGTTTCTTGTTTCTACTGGTGAAGGCAATGGTGGTGTCGGCGGATTGATAGGGATGTATTTTATTGGCAATCAGGCACACCAGCTTAAAAACAATTTGGTACAGTGCACAATTTTCAATCAAACTGCCGGTTCCTATATTGGCGGGATATCAAGTATGGCTGCTTTAATGACTCAAGATGTGTTTATTGACAATTGTTTTGTTGATATAACCATACAAAATGATGACGGGGCATACACAATATCTCAAGATATACTGTTTGCGATGTTAGAAGGTGGGGAAAGCTCTGGAAATATAGCTAAAAATACATACGGCGTCATAAATGGTCAAGTTATAAACGTTCAAGACAAAGATTATGCTGTTGATTATAAAGGCGATGCGTTTGAACTCGTTCCTACAGATGGTGGCGAGACGATCTCGAGTAAAACCATTGAAATTAATGGCAAAGTTTATACATATAGTCTATCGCCAGAACCTTATGTGATTTTAACATTAACTTCAGCTGATGGAGAGCGGAAAACCAATTTCACAATCACACTAAAAAATGGCAAAACTTATTACATCTTCTATGATGATTCTAGCAACACAGTAACTTTAATTGACTCTAATGATGGCACAACTTATAGTTACGATAGGTATAGTAGTATTACAATAGATGGCGTACAATACAGCAATTGTTCGTTCTCAACTGATAATAACATACTATATGATTATGGACTAAGCACATATGATGAGACTAGCGGAACTTCATATTATTATTCCAATCGCAACCGCAATATAATTGTCGATGGCGTAACATATTCGTACGATATTAACGGGAATTCTTTGACGCTAACAAATGGTGAAACAACAATAAACAACAAAACGACAATTAACATCGGTGGGCAGGAATATAATTACAGTTATGAAAATGGAGTGTTGACGATTACACCAGTTGGTGGCGGTGATGCAATTTCAAGTCAAGATGGCTTCGTTAAAACATATCTTGTTTTCGATAATGAATCTGCACTCGAAGGGAAGTTTATTTATCTTGATGGATTTAAAAATGGCAAACCAATACCTATAAAAACTGACGGCACATATTTCTACCATATTCTAAATCAAGGAAATAAAACCGGCATTTATGAAAAACTCGCTCAATTTGGTATTGCTCCACAGAACCTCTTGGAGAAAAGTGTTTTCGACAACGGAATAATACAGATTCAAGATAAAACATTAAATTATTCATCGAGTGACGGAGTCTTAACTCTTTCAAATGCCTCTGGCGAGAATTATATCAGCGATGGTGACAAGATTACCATTGGCGATTTAACTTATACTTACAGCTATGACGAAGAAAATTCTGTATTGACAATCAATGCACCTTTTACTTTCAACAGTACACTTATGAACGAAAGTGGAGATGTCCCAGGATACATTCCAAATGCAAAGAATGTGTTAAATAATGTGACTTTTGAATTGGGGCAAAGCTACAAATTTAATTTCTATATCGAAGAAAAATCGGCAGATGCCAATGCAATAAAAACAAATATCACTTTAACAGGAACTGTTATTGATGGTAGTGATGCAGGAATTGTTGATGGAATAAACATCATTATGGGGCAACTATCAAATTTGACAGTCGGTGATAGACAGATGATGTGTGCACTTATATTGATCCCAGATGTTACATATGCCGTAGATTTCGGGTTCACCTATACAGGTGGAGGTGAAAGGTTATTCGGTATGCAAATTGTGGATATGGCAATTGAAGGCGCAGCAGGATTAACTGATTTTTATTGCACTTTGAACGGAATATATAGGGTTTAGCAAAATATATTTAAAAAGCCTTTTGGGTTGTCCAAAGGGCTTTTTTTGTTATAGAAATTAAGATTATCAAAAAAGATTTTGATAATCAGTGTTATATTTTTATTATATAATTATTAATAAGTTAAAATTAAAATCATTGTTTTATTTTTAAATTAAGTTTTATCGAACAAAATATTTATTATTATTTTCACTTTTATATTCGAACTTTATTAAATATTATTATTTAATTTAAAACTAGACAAATTTTATAACGGCTTGCGTGTTAAGACAGACAAGCGTTGTTAAATTTATCATTTCAATCCTCAAATTTAAAAATTCGAAATCAGTAAAATCTATTTCACTATTAGTAACTTATATTTTGATTAAAATTTGATTGAGTGAAATATTAAAAGCAACAAATTTAACTTTTAAAAATTAAAGTGTTTATTTTTTCAATTTTTCGTGATTGACAGTATTACACCTTCTTTGATTCCATTAGGAGTTATATAGTTTTCTACTAATATTTGTGTTGGATTTACATCATATTTTTTTGCTATTGATGTTAAAGTGTCTCCTTTTTTTACAATATAGAATGGAAGATAATTTTTTTGCATTTTTCACCTCTTTTTTTCATTATTGTATTATATTACAATTCAAATTAATACATTTAAGATGGAGGTCAAATGAAATCACTTGTAAAAACGGTAGTTTTGATAACAGGTTTTTCTGTGCTAATCAGGATTTTTGGGTTTTTGTTTCGTATTTATCTCTCTCGAGTGATGGGCGCAGAAGCTTTGGGGGTTTATCAAGTCGCTTTTTCAGTTTTTATGGTTCTTATGACTATCGTGAGCAGTGGGCTTCCTTTCATCATTTCAAGAATGTGCGCATCTTATCGTATTGGCTGTGAAACAAAAAAACAAGGAAAGTTAATCAGTTCTGCTTTAATCTTTGGGTTAATTGTAAGCATTTCAATTTGTGCTATTGTAATTTTATTTAGAAATTTGTTCGCCGGACTTTTTACTGATGAATCGTGTATTTTTATTCTTATTGCACTGCTTCCTGCTTTGGTATTTTCATCTGTTTATAGTGTTTTTAGGGGCGCTCTATGGGGGCAAGATAATTATTTAGCTCTCTGCGTGAGTGAGTTCTTTGAACAAATAGTGCGTATTGCTGTGTGTGTACTTTTGCTTTCGCCAACTGCCTCTGTTCTTTCAAAAGCTGTCGGGGTTGCTTGGTCTATGACTATCGCTTGCGCAATATCAGCAGTATTTGTCGCATTGTTATATTTTATTTACGGAGGCAAATTAGCACGACCTGGGAGTGAATATAAAGAGCTTATAAAAAGATCAACGCCCATAACAGGCGTGAGAGTGGCGGGGAGCCTTGCTCAACCTCTGATTGCGCTTATTATTCCTTTACGATTGATGGCAATCGGCTACACCTCTTCACAGGCGTTATCACTTTTTGGAGTTGCAATGGGTATGACATTGCCATTGTTATTTGTACCGACCACGCTTATTGGGTCACTTTCTACGGCTTTAGTCCCAGACATATCAATGGCTGTTGCGAAAGAAGACATTGGGCACATAGAATCTCGCATTAGATCTTCTGCTACTTTTGCATTGTTTGTTTCAGCTTTATTTGTACCCTTGTTTGTTGGAGCAGGGGAACAGATAGGAGAGTTTTTATTCGACAATTCTTTGAGTGGATCTATTTTAGCAGCTAGCGCTTGGATTATGATTCCAATGGGCTTGACTAATATTTCATCTTCATTGTTAAATTCATTGGGATTTGAAATAAAATCGTGTATTAATTATTTTATTGGCGCAGTTGTTATGTTTATTTTAATGTGGTTTTTGCCCGTGATTTGTGGTGTTAATGCACTATTTTGGGGAATGGGTATTTGTATGTGTATTACTAGTTTCTTAAACATTCTTATGTTAAAGAGAAAAACAAAAGTAAAACTAAAAATTTTTAAAACTCTAATCTACCTTTTGATTATATCTATTCCTTGTTCAGCTTTGACCTCATTTGTCTGTGAGCTTTGCGCAATAGTGATGCCTAGTTTTTTTGCGATTGCATTTTCTTGCGTTACAGGTGTGATAAGTTTTGTTTTACTATGTATGGTTTTTAATATAGTAGATGTAAAATCGTATTTTAATCAGATAATTTGTAAATTCAAACGCAAGCAAAAGGTAAAGGCTTAAAAATATGTTTTAAAAAATTCTATAATTAAATTTTTAAAAAAAGCTCATACTAACGGTATGTTAACTATTGTAATAAGATCGATTATTATTTATCTTATCGTTTTGTTTCTTTTTAGAATTATGGGCAAGCGTCAGTTGGGACAAATGCAACCGTTTGAGCTCGTCCTAACCTTAATTATTGCGGATTTAGCGACTATCCCTATGGCAGAAATCGGAGTTCCTGTTTTACACGGGATAATCCCTTTGTTTACGCTTGTGATTTTACACTTCATTTTAACCTTTTTGTCAAGATTGAGTATAATATTTTCAAAAATTATCAGTGGTAAGCCTATTATTGTTGTTAATCCAAAAGGCATTGACTACAAAGCAATGAAAAAACTCAATGTTTCCGTTGATGATATTTTTGAAGCAATGCGTGGGCTAGGTTACTTTTCTTTGGAGCAAATAGAATATGCGATTATGGAAACAAATGGGAAGTTAAGCATTCTTCCAAAATCTGAATCAGCGCCTGTGACTAACCGTGATTTAAAAATTGTTACTAAACCTGCGGTTATACCTGTAAATATTATTTGTGAAGGGAAAATTATGAAAGAAAATTTGCAAGAGGCAGATATAACTGAAAAATTTATAAATAATTTTTTAAAGTCAAAAATTGGTGCCAAAGCAAAAATAAGAGATGTTTTGATAATGACGATTGATGATAATGATGTGGTCTATCTTCAAATGATGAAAGGGGAGAGCAAAATCATTAACGATGCGAGGAAAATAGTATGAAAATATTTTCTCGCATAATGATTTTTCTTATTTTTGTTTTTTTGGTCTTGGCGTGTGTCATTGAAGATAAGGTTGCGACATCTGCACTGCGTATGCTTCAAGATGATTGCTTACGGCTAGAACAAATCACATTTGAAAAGGTTGACCTGTTTGAAATGGATATTTCACTCGCTGTTGACACACTTGAATACAATTGGACTAAAAATGAAAGCAATTTATGTTATTTGGTAAATCATAAAAGTATTCAAGAGGTTGGCACAGAGATTTCAAAATTAAAAGTATACCAAGCTGAAAATGATATAAAAGAATTCAATGCTTCACTTGAAGCTATAAAGTTTTATTCACATAGTTATAGACACTTTATGGGAGCGAATCTGCATAATGTTATTTGATTTTCTTATAACTAACAGTTAAAGATACAAATTAACAAATTATTTTTTATTAAAAAAAAGCAAGAAATTCTTGCTTTTTATT
>CALWII010000058.1 GCA_944380695.1 uncultured Clostridia bacterium
CATCAGTAGCAAATGCGGGAAAATAATTTTGTTTAATCATATTTGAGATAAAATTAAATAGCTAATTTTATTATTAATATTATTTAGTTAACATTAATTATCTTTTAAACGAAGTGTCATTTTTAAATTCTGCCTCTGTTTCGGTGTTCAAAAAAGGTAAAGCGTAGGAAACGTGTTGTGCATCAAAATAAGGCTTGATGTTTTCATCTGTAACCATATTTAAGATTTTTTCTTTTGTTCCAAAAACAGAAAAAAGTTTTTCTTGTAAGTTAAGATCTAACGGAAAATAATATTCCAAATAGCCTGTATGCTTTAAAACATAATTGGCGTAATATTCTGAAAAATGCGATAATGAAGTTTTTTGTGTTTTGAAAGGGAGGTTTATTTCTGTTGGTATATACCCGTTTTCTTGCATAGAGGTTATTGTTTCGTTCACAATTTCTTTAATTTTTAATTCCACGCTTTCTGGTAATTTGTCGTGACACTCTTTATAAATTTTTGTCTGGATTTCAATGTAATCTCTGATTTGTTCATCTTTATATTGGCTAGGGTATTGTCTGGCCAAAATTTCTCTTTGTCGATTTTCCATTGTCTGTCTAAAAGAAGAAATAATAACATATCTTAAATAGCTTCTTAAATCAAGCGTTTGTCCTAGTGAATTTCTAATTTGTCCATTAAAATGTCCGATTTTTTTAATTTCTGTTTTATATGCATCGGTAACAAAATGGCTCATAGCAGATGCTCTCTCATTATTGAAAGACGAATGCTTGTATTGTGGTTCTTCACCAAAACCTATGAATCCATTTAAGTTTGCCAGTAATGGATTGCCCACATTTGCCCCTATAAAGAGAGAAGGGTTTGTTCTTTTTATTTCGTTTATCAATTCAATTTGCTTTTGTACATCGTTATAGTTTGTGTAAACGACTATGTTGTCATTTCTCATATTTGAAGCTGTGTCAAACTTTAAGTATGGTCTTATTGTGTTGGCGATACATCGTCGCAAAAATATTTTTATAAAAGGTATAACATTTTCAGCTTTTAAATTTATGTACAACCTACATTCGATTTTGTTTTTTTGTGGTGGAAGGGCCGGAAAAACGTGAATAAAGTCGTTTGTTGAATATTGTATTGGATCATCTCCGTTTTGTGAAACTAAAAACCTAATACCAGAATTTTTGAATTTTGCATCGTATGTCTCGAAAATAAATTGTTGGCATTTTTTTGGTGTCATATTTTCTTTTCTGTATTCAGGATTAGTCCTTATTTGTTGAATACTGCTTGATGTTGGCTCACCGTATTTTTTTTCATCTAGCGTGAGTATATAGTCGTACCACAAATCGTATGAAAATTTGTAAAAGTCCAACAAATCTTCATTTGTAATATAATATGAGGATTTGTTTATATTTTTATTTGTCAATAAA
This sequence comes from uncultured Clostridia bacterium, assembly GCA_944380695.1. Taxonomy (GTDB): domain Bacteria; phylum Bacillota; class Clostridia; order Christensenellales; family UBA1242; genus Caccovivens. The sequence continues at coordinate 1,422 of CALWII010000058.1, forward strand.
CCATAAAAGCCAATTACCGTTGGTTCACTTCTTATTGTTTCTTTCAAGTAATTTTTAATGTCTATTTTGGGAGCATTGCTTATTAGAGATTCTAAAAAAGTTCTTTTTGTTTCTTTCATTTTAATTCTCCTATGGTTTGTATTATAGCAGAAAAGTTGGTTCTTGTAAATAGCATTTGTAAATAATGTCTTATTAAATCATAATATCAGTTTTAAATTTATTTGCTTTTAATTAAATTTAAGTAAAGAATGGCTTTTGGAGAGAGGGTTTAGAAAATAGAAAAAGAAATTTCATTTTATAGTGATTAATTGAGAAAAGATGGGGATTTTTAACACTTTCCAGTCACGAACCTTTTTAGAAATTCATACAATAGATTGTGAAAAAAAACTCATTCAAAAGAGGAAAATATGTCTAAATTTTTAATTCGTGGCGGTCGCAAACTTTTTGGGGAAATTTCAATTTCAGCGGCTAAAAACTCTTATTTACCAATTCTTGCAGCGTGTGTGCTTTGTGATGATAAAATTGTTTTACATAATTACCCATATTATACAGATACGGAAAGTATGTGTAAAATTCTTGCAAGTTTGGGCGCTAGAATTGTTTATTTAGATGATACAATTATAATTGATGGAGCGTCAATTAATTCGTCCAATATTGAAAGCGAACTCGCTTCACAAGTGAGGTCATCTATTTTTACATTAGGGGCGCTTTTAGGACGATTTAAAAAGGCCAGAGTTGCTTACCCAGGAGGCTGTGAAATAGGGGCAAGACCGATTGATATACATATCGAAAGCTTTCGTAAATTGGGCGTTAAAATTATAGAAAAGCACGGATATATTTATTGTGATGCTTCACAAATGCATTCGGGCAGTGTAGTTTTAGAGTTTCCAAGTGTTGGCGCTACAGAAAGTTTGATGATGGCAAGTGTTTTTGTAAAGGGACAGACAAAAATTCTTAATGCAGCGAAAGAACCAGAAATAGTTGATTTACAAAAATTTTTAAATTCTATGGGCGCAAAAATTTCTGGGGCGGGCACAGGAGAAATTTTGATTAATGGTGTAAGCAAATTAAAAGGGTGTTCTTTTGTGCCAATTAATGACAGAATAGTTGCTGGGACTTATATGATTGCAACGGTTATGTGTGGAGGCGATGTCACAATAAAAGGAGTTAAAGCTAACCATTTGGCATCTTTATTAGACAAACTCGATAAAACCGCTTGCTCTATTACTGTGAAAAATGATAAAATTAGGGTGCAAGCTACAAACAGACCTATGGCTATCGGGAAGATTGAAACATCTGTCTATCCCGGGTTGCCAACTGATTTACAAGCGCAGATTTTAGCTCTTCAAACAATTAGTCAGGGAAGTAGTATTGTCTGCGAAAATGTTTTCGAATCTCGATTTAAACATATCCCAGAACTTGTTAAAATGGGCGCCGATGTTCATATAAAGGATAGAGTTGCTTTTGTCAGGGGTGTCGAAAAACTTTATGGCGCATCGGTAACAGGTATGGAATTGCGGGGTACGGCTTCTCTGATTTTGGCGGGCCTTGTTGCAGAGGGATATACAACTGTGTCAGGTTCAAAGCATATTGACAGGGGGTATCGAAAAATAGAAGATGAGCTTGCAAGTTTAGGCGCAGATATAAAAAGGGTGCAAGATTGAAAAAAAAGTTAATTATTGCAATTAGTGTGATTATTGTTGTTTTGGTGACGATTGTTTCACTGTCTTTTACTTTGTTTACTGTGCAAAATGTCGAAATAGATATGCGGACAAGCTCATCAATTGAGATTTCATCTGACGAGATTTTAAAATCAGCACAAATTAGTAAAGGCAGAAACATTTTTTTTCTTGATAAGGAGCAAATGATTCAAAATATAGAAAAAAGTTGCCCGACGCTTGAAGTTATTAATATTGAAACTAAATTTCCTTCCAAATTAATCTTTCATTTGGCAGAAAGAACGCCATTTTATGCTATATCCTGTGATGAAGGTTACTTATATCTTGACAAAGATTTAAAAGTATTGCAAAAATCAAATAATTTCGAAGATTTGGTTTTGATTGATGGGAAATTGAACTTGGATATTGGTGATTTTGCTGAACTAACCGCACTTAAGAATCTTTATGACGCTTTTTTGGTTAATGGAAGAACGCCAGCACAAGCGCTTGCGACATTTAACAAATTGGAATATTTTGAAAGCGAAAATGAAGTTTATCATTCCACTGAAATAGGCATAAAACTTACTATGATTTCAGGGAGAGAGGTTTATTTGCATAATTGTACATATGAACTTGAAAACAAACTTGCGAAGTTTTATGCTGTTTTAGGTAATATTTTTCAACTCTCTGACAAACTTTCAAGTGAAGTACTCACAAACAGCGAAATTCATATCAACAACTTTATAGCCACATCAGAGGGCGGGCAGACTTGTTATTTTTATTTAGTCTACAACGGTGAAAAAGTAACAATTTGAAAATATATGCAAAAAAATTAATATTTATAAATTTTTTGTTTGACAATTTATTTTTAATATAGTAAAATTTAGGCAGGTGAACAAATGAGAGGGAAACAAGTAGTAGTTTTAGAAATTGGCTCTTCACAATTAAGAGTCGTAGTTGCTAGATTAGGACTTAATGGCTCATTGCTTATTAAAGACCAAGCTGTTAAAGTATATGATGGTTATTTTCAAGGCGAATTTGTCGAGCCGAGTAAATTACCTCCTATTCTTTTTGACCTTTTTAACTCTATTGATTATAAGAAAAACAAGTATTTTAAGAAGCTTTTTGTTTCTTTGCCAGCAGAAATGACGAATGTTCAAATAGTTTCTGCCACTGTTAATGTTGAAGGTTTAGGCAAAGTTACCAAAAATGATGTTGATGCATTAAATTCCCAAGCTCTCGAAAAGGTGAAAGCCCCAGATGTAGAAATAGTGTTTTCGTCTCCAATGAATTTTTGTGTTGATAATGTAAATATTGATGATCCCGTAGGCAAAAAAGGTAGAATTGTTACTGCAGAATTTTCAATTGTTTCTTGTTCAAAAAAATATATTGTCAATTTCAATTCAATATTAGCTGATTTAGGATTCGAGACAGTTGAGTATATCAGCGAACCACTTGCAGCAGGGCTGACTGTTATTCCTGAAGAGGAAAGAGAAGATGGTGCGTTATTGATTGATATAGGGCAGTTGTCGACAAGTGTTGCACAAATTAAAGGGAATGGTTTGACGAGTTTGACTTCTTTTTCTCTAGGCGGTGGGCATATTACTAATGACCTTTCAGAAGCATTTGAACTCTCTTTTGAGAATGCAGAAAATTTGAAGAAAATGGTTGTGATTTCCGTGGAGGCAGAGCCACTTGATTATTATGATTTAGTTACTGTTGAAGGAAAGATTGAAAGGATTTTGCAAGATGATGCTAATAAAGTTGTTGCATACAGACTTGAAACAATAGCATCTGCGATAAATCAGTGCTTAATGATGCAAGGCATTTCCTTGTCCAACTATATTCCTATATATCTTATTGGCGGAGGTGCGAGCAAGATAAAAGGTGGAAAAGATTTTTTAGCAAAGTGCATCAGCAAAAATGTAACTTTGGGACAATCTCCTTTCCCGGGGAAAGATAAACCTGAACAAGCTATGATATTTTCTTTGGCAAACTTTGCATTAAAAAATTGCGATTAAGCATTAATTTGCTTGCAAAATATCTCAAAATAAACTATAATTTTTATAAAATAAGGAGCAAAAATGGAAAACAATAATTCTTCAAATGCAACTTCATTTGCAAAAATCAAAGTAGTCGGTGTCGGTGGCGGCGGAAATAACGCTGTAAACAGAATGATTGAAGCAGGGGTGGATTCTGCCGAATTTGTCGCTGTTAACACAGATAAGCAAGCTCTTGTTGTAAGCAAAGCACCTATAAGATTGCAAATCGGCGAAAGACTTACAGGTGGGTTAGGTGCAGGTGGAATACCTGAGGTTGGGCAAAAGTCCGCAGAAGAAAGTAAAGAACATATCACAGAAATGTTAAAAGGCTCGCATCTTGTCTTTATTACTGCTGGTATGGGTGGAGGAACAGGAACAGGTGCCGCTCCCGTTGTCGCAAGAATTGCAAAGGAAATGGGGATTTTGACTATCGCCGTGGTTACAAAACCTTTTGCTTTTGAAAGCAGAGTAAGAGCAGAAAATGCTAATAAAGGTATTGAAGAGCTTAAAAAATATGTAGATACTATGGTCATTATTCCAAATGAAAGACTTTTCCAAATCGTTCCTAAAAAGACGCCTATTTTGGAAGCTTTTAGATATGCTGATGATGTTCTTCGTCAAGGTATTCAAGGTATTTCTGATTTAATTGCTAAACCAGGGCTCATTAACCTTGACTTTGCTGATGTAAAGACTATTATGCAAAACAAAGGTTTAGCTCATATGGGGATTGGGCACGGAAAAGGTGAGAACAAAGCTTTGGAAGCTGTTAAACAAGCCGTAGCTAGTCCACTTATTGAGACGACGATTGAAGGGGCAAAAGGATTACTACTTAATGTTAAGGGTGGAATTGATTTAACCCAGGAAGATGTCAGCGAAGTGGCAATGCTGGTACAAGAGGTTATTGACCCAAGTTGCGTTGTTATTTTTGGTAATAGTATTGATATGGATATGAATGATGAACTTGAAGTAACAATCATAGCAACAGGTTTCCCTAATCCAGAAGACAAACCAAAAGAGACAGAAGCTGATGAGGCTAGAGATTTTAATCCAGACTTTGCTGAAAAAGAGTCAGGGCTTAAAGGTTTGAGCTCTTTGAAAACTATGCAGGAACAACCAAAACCAGAAGTTTCTGTAAAAAAAGATGATTCAAATGTTTCTTCAAGAGTAGAGGTAGATGCTTCAATTCCTGCGTGGCTACGACAATTAAGAAATAAGAAAAAACAATAATTATTATTTATAACAGCACAACATTGTTAATATTTGACTTTTACTTAAATTAAAGTAAGGGCAGAATAAATAGGCAATGTAAAGTTTGGAGATGTATTTCTACAAAATTGAACACGATTTACTTTAAGTCGTGTTTTTTTTATTATTAATTTTTTATATTTCTACTTTAAAATGTAAAGGTGTTTAGGGGAATTTATGGAAATAATTGTTGAATACGCCATATTTGTTAATTTTATTTTAGATTATTTTTTACTGAAAGCGTGTGCAAAACTTTTTAAAGTTGAGGCAAAGTGGTGGTTTGTCAGTTGTTTGTTTGGAAGTGTAATGGCTGTCTTAATGCCTTTATTTAATTTTCCACTCATTGTTAATATTTTTGCAACAATTTTGGTAGGAATTATTATGGTTTGTATAAGCTTCCCGGTGAAACACTTTAAAGACTTTTTCTTTTATGGTTTTGGGTTAATTTTTTTAACTTTTGTTTTTGGGGGAGCTTCACAACTTATAACAAATTGGTTTGGTCAGGTTAGCACTTTTATTATTTGTTTAGTTGCGTTGTGTCTATATATTCTTCTTTCATTGTTATTTAAAAAACTTGCTAGAAAAAGAATTTTAGATTCGTTTATTTGTAGTGTCCAAATTAAATGTAAAAATAAAATCGTTGAAGAAATTGGTTATTTTGATAGTGGTAATGTTTTGTATGACCCCATTACATCTGCGCCTATTGTTTTAATTTCAAAAGAAGTTTTTCAAAAAATAGTTGGCGAAGACTATCTGTTTTATGTTTTAAAAAAAGAAAAAGCAAAATCTCTTCCTTACGGGCATTTTATCAGAGTCGGTTCTGCAATATCGAAAGGAGATATGCTGGTTTTTATGGCAGACAAACTTACCGTTTCAGAAAAAGGTCAGCACGCCAAAGTTTTTAAAAATACACTTTTAGGTTTAAGTCTTGCTGATTTTTCAAAAAACTTAAATTCAGGTGTTCTTTTGCACAGTAGTTTAAATTAAAGGAGAAAATAATGAATAAACTTTTGTTTTGGATAAGAGAATTTTTTTGGAAAATATTTTCTAAAAAAAATTTTTCTTCTGTCAACGGAATAGTTTGTTTTATTTGCGGGAATGAAGCTCTCCCTTTACCATTAGATGCCGATGAGGAATTATTACTTGTAAAGCAAGCAGAAAACGGCAGTGAATTTGCCAAAGAAAAATTAATTGAGCACAATTTGAGGCTTGTGGTGTATATCGCCAAAAAATTTGAAAATACCGGTATTGATTTCGAGGATTTAATCTCTATCGGTTCGGTTGGGCTTATTAAAGCAGTTAAAACTTTTAGAACAGACAAAAATATTAAACTTGCTACTTATGCTTCAAGATGTATTGAAAACGAATTGTTAATGCAACTTCGTAAACTATCAAAAATTAAAGGAGAGGTCAGCCTTGACAAACCACTTTCAGATGATGGAGAAGGAAATCAATTGCTTTTAGCCGATATTATGGCGAGCGAAACTGACGAAATAGCCTCTAGTATGGACTCGTCATCTGATAAGGAAATCCTTTGGGAGATATTGGGCAGATTAGAGCGAAGAGAACAAGAAATTATGATTTTGCGATTTGGTTTAGAAGGGCAAGAGGAGCTGACGCAGAAAGAAGTCGCAGATAAGTTGGGAATAAGCCAGAGTTATATTTCAAGAATAGAAAAAAAGATTTTAGTTAAAATGAAAAAAGAACTATCAAAATTAAATTAAAATAATAATTTAATAAAAAAAACACTTTTTTTAGCTTTTTTTAACTCTTTTTGTCATTATTATTTTATTTTGAATAAAAGCTTTCATTTGAGAGAGAATTTCATTTGGAGGCTTTATATGTCAAATAGGGTTGTTATTTCAGGTATTAACACTTCGCTTTTGCCTAAACTCTCAAATGAAGATATTTCTAACTTAATGAAAAAAGTAAAAATGGGCGACGAATTTGCAAGAGAAGCTTTTGTTATAGCAAATTTGCGTTTGGTTTTGTCCGTTGTCCAACGATTTTCTGGTCGCTCAAATAAAGCAGATGATATGTTTCAGGTTGGCTGTGTTGGACTTATGAAAGCTATCGACAATTTTGATGAATCTCTTAATGTAAGATTTTCAACCTATGCAGTGCCAATGATAATTGGTGAAATACGCAGATTTTTAAGAGATAACAATTCGGTGAGAGTTTCTCGCTCATTACGAGATATCGCTTACAAATCTTTACAAGCAAGAGAGGAATTGTCAAAATCAAATGCAAACGAACCAACCGTTGACGATTTAGCGAAATTTTTAAATATTCCTGCTAAAACAATCACTTTTGCATTAGATGCAATTAGTGACACGGTTTCGCTGTCCGACCCTGTTTATACGGACAGTACGGACACGATAGAACTACAAGACCAACTTTCAAATTTAAAGGACAGTGATGAAAGTTTATATGAAAAAATTGCCATTAAAGATGCTATAAAAAAGCTTGGACCTCGGGAAAAAGAAATTTTACTTATGCGTTATTATATTGGCAAAACCCAGATGGAAGTCAGCGAAGAAATTGGTATTTCGCAGGCTCAAGTTTCAAGACTTGAAAAAAATGCGTTGAAATTTATTAAAGAAAGAATAGATGTATAAGTCGAAATTTGTCATTTATTAATTTCTTTCATCATATATCTAGGTCAATGGAAACTTCATTTATGGAATTAAGGTGCAAAGAAGTGGTAAACATTGTTGATGGTCGTAGGCTCGGGCATATCGTAGATATTGTCTTTAATTTAGCCAACGCCTGTATAACGGGGATTGTTGTTCCTGGGGAGAAGTCTTTTTGGAATGTTTTCAAATCTGGCACAGAATTTTTCATTCCATTTAGCCAAATAGTTAAAGTTGGTGAAGATGCAATTCTAGTTCAAATTTATGGCAATCAGCCAAACAATAATCCGTATGTGCTAACAGATAGACGAGATTAAAAAAAAACTGCAAAAAAGCAGTTTTTTTTGATAAGAAATGTTTTAATCGAGATATGTAATGATTTAAAATTATTGAATTTACAAATCTTCTAAAAGCTTTTTGAAGCTGTCAATATCCTTAAATTGTTTGTAAACCGATGCGAACCTTACATATGCGATATCATCAAGACTTTTTAAGCTTTCCATAACCATTTCGCCTATTTTGGAAGATGCAACTTCTTGTGAAAAATTATTTTGCAATGTTTTTTCGATGTTCATTGCGATTTCTTCTATTTGCGAAAGGCTGACAGGTCGTTTTTCGCAGGCTTTAATTATCCCATTTTTTATTTTGTTTATATCAAATGGCTGTCGGCTTCCATCGTTTTTAATGACTAGTATAGGCATCATTTCAACAGTTTCATAAGTTGTAAATCGCTTATGACAATGCAGACATTCACGCCTTCTTCTTATGCTGTTTGTTTCATCGCTGTTTCTTGAATCGAGCACTTTATTTTCTTCTGAACCACAATATATACATTTCATAGGTTGTCTCCTTGTGGATATTCTACCATATATATGAAAAAAATACAAATAAAATTTTGAGAAGAAAAATATTCAATAATTAAATATTGCGGTTTGGATGTAAGCTTTGCTGTTAAGAAGATATTGATTGATAGATAAGAAATTAAATAAAAAGAAGAAAACTGATAAAGATTTTGAAACAAGTTAAAATTTTAGTGTTATGTTTTAATAAAGCAAGAACAATTTAAAGATGTTTGGTTTTATTTTCTTTAAACATTGAGTATATATTTTTTATGGTATTTTTAAATCAAGCGAAGCTTAATAAATCTTATTTTATCTGTGGCTATCAAAACTTGTCTGATAAAATTTTGCGAAGATTGTGTGACCTTGGACTTACAGAAGGCGAAAAAATAAATGTGCGGGCACGCTCTCTTTTTAAGAAGGCATTGTTAATAGAGGTTCGTTGCTACGAGTTGTCGCTAAAAGCTGAAATAGCAAAAGGGGTTGTGATAAGTGAAAAAAGATTGTGAAAAACAAAGTTTTCCTCAAATTTTGCTTGTAGGTAATCCCAACACGGGCAAAACGACTCTTTTTAACAGAATGACAAACTCGAACGAGCATATTGGGAACTGGCACGGTGTTACGGTTGAGGAAAAATCTAAAATTTTTAATTACGGAGGACAAACTTTTACGCTTGTAGATTTGCCGGGAATTTATTCTATGAGTGCTTTAAGCTATGAGGAACAGGTTGCGATTGATTATATTCGGTTGCACAGCAAAACAAAAATAATCAATATATGCGATTTGAATAATTTAGAAAGAAATCTTTCATTAACTTTAGGTCTGCTCGAATATGGTCTAGATGTTATTCTTGCAATAAACTGTATGGACAAAAAACCATATCGAAGCATTGATGCAAAAAAATTATCAACTATGTTACAGATACCCGTTGTGGAAATAAATGCAAATAAGGGGTGGGGGATTGAAAAGCTGGGGAAGTACTTCACGCTTC
>CALWII010000059.1 GCA_944380695.1 uncultured Clostridia bacterium
AAAATTTGTTGATTTAATGAATTTTACTGCTTATAAGATAGGGGCAAAGGCTACGCATTTTGAAAATACACACGGATTAGACGAAAAAGGACACTATACTTGTGCTCATGACCTTGCTTTAATTGCGTCTTATGCTTTAAAAAATGATACTTTTAGGGAAATTGTGTCAACACAAGATAAAAAAGTTTCTTCAGCTGAAGGGAAAAATTATTATTTTCACAACAAAAACAAACTTTTAAAAACCTTTAATGGAGCAATTGGCGTCAAGACGGGATTTACTGATGATGCTGGAAGATGTTTAGTGTCGGCCGCGGAAAGAGATGGGATGCAACTCGTATGTGTCGTTTTAAATTGTTCGCCTATGTTTGAAGAATGCAGTCGAATTTTGGAATGGGGGTTTGAGAATTTTCAAATGAAAAATCTGTGTGAAAATTTGGTGATCCCAAAATTCATTAATGTTATTGATGGGAGGGATGCAAACGCCTCCATAGTCGCAAAAGGTGAGTATTATTTCCCAATTGCAAAAGGCGAAGAAAATTTAATTCATATTGAAAAAAACTTATTGCCAGCTGTCAAACCTGTCCTTAACGCAGGCGATAAGGTTGGAGAATATAAAATATATTTTGATAATTCCTTGCGTTTTTGCGGAGAAATTGTTACAATGGATAATGTAAAGGCAAGGACACTAGCACAGCGACTTCAAGATGTTCTTGAAAAATGGTAGGTAATGAGAATTAATAAATTTATAAGCTCTGCTGGAGTTTGTTCTAGGCGTAAAGCTGATGAACTAATTATGAACGGCGTGGTCGAACTAAACGGTAAAATCGTTTCAAATTTAGGAATTGATGTCGATGAAAAAAAAGATATAGTTAAAGTGGAGGGGAAGGTTATTACTCTTCCTCTTTCTCATATTTATTTAAAACTTTTTAAGCCGAAGGGTTATGTTTGTTCGGCTCATGACGAACACGGCAGAAAAACCATTTATGATTTGATTTCGACAGACAGAAGATTGTTTTCTGTGGGCAGACTCGATTACGATACGGAAGGTCTTATTCTTTTAACTGATGATGGGGATTTCGCTAAACTTGTCTCACACCCATCTGGAAACATTGAAAAAGAATATCTTGTTTCAGTTGAGGGGCAAATGAAAGAGAGTGAATTCGCAGTTATGAGAAAAGGCGTCGTCGAAAATGGGAAAAGGATGCCTAGCGCACGAGTAAAACCAGTTTCTTTCGATGGGAAAATTACTAAAATAAGCGTTGTTATTGATGAAGGACAGAACAGACAGGTAAGGCGTATGTTTGAAGCTATTGGTCGTGAGATAAAGCTTCTTAAACGGGTTCGTATAGGTGAGATAAGACTCGGTGGTCTCAAAAGAGGTGAAAGTAGAAACTTGAGAGCAGATGAATTAGAATGGCTTTCGAGGTTAAAATGAAAGTGGCTATTATTGGAGCAGGTGCTTCAGGTTTGATGGCAGCAGGGCTTATAAGTAATAACGGCCACGAAGTTACTTTGTTTGATGGCAACGAAAAATGTGGTAAGAAATTATATATTACTGGCAAGGGTAGATGCAATTTGACAAACTTGTGTGACAAAAACACTTTTTTTGAAAACATTGTTCGTGGTGAAAAATTTTTACAAAGTGCTATTTCTCGTTTCCCTCCGCAAAAGGTTATTGACTATTTTGAAAAATATGGTCTTAAAACTAAAGTAGAAAGAGGGAATCGAGTTTTTCCACTTTCTGATAAAGCCAGCGATGTTATCTCAACGCTTGTAAAAACTTGTAAAAATGTTAATATCAAACTCAATCAAAAAATTAATAATATTTCGAAGAATTTCACTATTTATGATGAAAAATTTGATTGTATAATTATAGCGACGGGCGGGAAAAGTTATTCTGCAACAGGAAGTGATGGAAGTGGTTATGCTTTGGCGGAATCATTTGGGCATAAAATAGTAGAACCAATACCGGCGCTTGTACCAATTGAAATTAAACAGGATTTGCATTGTCTTCAAGGGCTATCACTAAAAAATGTTCAGCTATCAGCAAGTCTTAAAGGGAATAAGACAATAAGCGAATTTGGAGAAATGCTCTTTACCGATAGGGGAATATCTGGGCCGATAGCTTTAACGCTGTCAAGTAAAATAAATAGATGTGTTCCTGATGAAATCTATTTAGATTTAAAACCAGCCTTAAATGAGGAAAAACTTGAAAATAGAATTCTTCGTGATTTTAATTCAAACAAAAATAAGCAACTAAAATCCGTTTTATTAGGGCTTTTGCCACGAAGGTTTATTGATTTCTTTTTGCAAAATATCGCTTTAGATGGAAATAGAAGAATTCAATCTATCACAATAGAGGAAAGGAAAAGAATCGTCAAGTCTTTAAAACGCTTTACTTTAAAGATAAAAAAGTTGTATCCTATTGAAAACGCAATTATAACAAGCGGAGGCGTTTGTTTGGACGAAATTGACCCTAAAACTATGCAGAGTAAGATAAAAAAAGGTCTTTATTTTATTGGAGAAATTTTAGATGTCGACGCTTTGACTGGTGGCTTTAATTTGCAAATCGCTTTTGCTACTGCTATGGCTGTAGCTTCCAATTTTGAAAAGGAGTAGTTTATGTTTTATTTTATTAGAGGAATTGCCTTTGTGCCAATGTTTCTTGTTTATCCCACAAAAATAGTTGGCAGAAAAAATTTAAAAAAAGGTAAATTGATTTTAACGCCAAATCATACCTCAAATATGGACTCTATTTTGTTATTGTTAAACACCTATGAAAAAAAATACTTTTTGGCTAAAAAGGAATTGTTTATATCAAAATCACGAAGTTGGTTTTTGAAAAAGATGGGTGCAATAAAAATTGACCGTCAAATTGCTGATGTTGGAGCAATTAAGCAATCGTTTAAAGTCCTAAAGGAAAACAAGAAATTGGTTATATTTCCAGAGGGGACAAGAAATAAGGATGAGTTTTTAGAATTACAACAGATAAAAAATGGAACTGCGATGATAGCTATAAAGACTCAAACTCCAATCGTTCCAATCTGGATTTATAATAGGCCTAAACCGTTTAAATTGACAAAAATATTTATTGGGGAACAGTACGATTTGTCAAAATTTTATAATCAAAAATTGACAGATGAGGTTTTGGCACAAGCCAGCGAAATTGTTGCTAGTAAAATAAATGAAGCTAAATTACAGGCAGAAAAAATATTTAATAAAAAGAGAGACAAAAATGGAAAAATTTGATATGCAGGCAGTCGAAAAAACTTTTTTAAACGCTCGAACGGGACAATTGCACGAAGGGGTCGTTGTCATAAAGCGTGATGATGGCGTGATTTTCAATATAGGCGGTAAAAGAGATGCTTTTATTTCAAAAGATGATTTCAAGGATTTTGAAAATATTAAAATTGGAGACAGATTTCAAGTCACGATCATTAAAAATTGTAATGATGAGGGATTAATTGAGGCGTCAAAATCCAAGGCTGACAGTATTTCGTTGGAAATGCAAAATGCCCAAAAATTAAAGTTAGGAAGTGTTTTTACCTTTGTTCCAACTGAAGCAAAAAATGGCCTGATTTCCAAAATCGGCGATTATAAGATTTATGTTCCCAAAGAAGAGGTAAGTGCAAATTTTGTTGATATTCGTTCATTAATAGGTAAACAGCAAGAAGCAATAGTAACAGATATTGACCGAGAGAACAAAGAGATAATTGCGAGTATTAAGTTGCTGAAAGATCAAATTCGTGAAAAAAATGAAAAACTGTTTTGGAACTCGATTTTTATTAACAAAATAGTCAAAGGAACAGTAAAAAAGATTTTGCCTTATGGCGCCTTCATAGATGTAGATGGCGTTGATTGTTTTGTTCATATTTCTGATATTTCACACTCAAGAATAAACTCACCAGATGAAGTGTTAAAGTTGGGTGAAAAACTAAATTTTAAAGTTATAGAACTCGATCGTGAGGCAAAAAAAATAAAACTTGGGCTTAAACAAATTTTGCCAGATCCTATTGCTGAGAAAATAGAGGAATTGAAAGTAGGGCAGGTTATGGAAGGAGTTGTTGAAAAACTTCTTGCTTTTGGTGCTATTGTTAGGCTTGAAAATGGCGTAAGTGGGCTTATGCATATTTCAACTATGACAGAGCGTCGTGATGTTGCTGTTCACGAGTTTGTTCATGTAGGCGATAGGATTAAAGTTGAAATTTTAGTTAAGGATAGTGAAAACAAAAAAATCTCGTTTAAATATGTTTCAAAAATTTAAAAGTATAAATGCTGTTTGTTTGTTATTAAAGATATTATTTCTTTTGTCAAATATAAATAAACCTATTTTAATGAAACTGTTTTTAATGAAACTTTGAAAATATTATAAGGAGGTAATACGAAAATGATATTTTATCATGGGACGAAAGATCCTAAATTAAGAAAACTTTTAGTGGGCAAAAAGTCCACGCGGGAAGGTGATCAGGGCAATATCTTTTTAACAACTGATTATGCATGTGCGTTTATGTATGCTGCGGCGCCAATTAGATCATTTGCATATAGAAATGGGAAATTGTATTTGTTCGAAAGAGGTGAGGGCTATCTTAAAAAATTATATGAAGGGCACGATTGCTATATTTTTACCATAGAAGTTGAAGGCGCCAAACAGGTTGATCATCCGACAGGTAAGGTTTATGTTTATGACAAAGATATCGAGCTTGATGTGGGAAAAAGGGAATACGTACCAGATGCTTATGAAAAGATGTTGGAACTTGAAGCGCAAGGAAAATTAGGTGTTGAACGCTGGGAAGATTACACTGATGAGCAAAAACAAAATATAAGAAAAAAGTTTATAAATGATTATACTCCATATATGGAGGATTTTAAAAATAGATTTCCAGATCAATATGACTTTTTCATTTATTTTTATCCAGAGTTAAAAATAGATAATAAAAAAAACGTTAGTAAAACAAAAAATGTATTATCGACAAATAAAAAATACTGAAAAGTAAACAGACGATAAATTAGCGATAAATTGTAAATTGAAAAATACATTAATATTAATTAAAAAAATATCGCTTTATAAGGCGATATTTTTAAACTTGGAGCTGGTGATGGGACTCTGACCCATGACCTTTCGATTACGAATCGAATGCACTACCAACTGTGCTACACCAGCATATTTTGGATTTGTACAAT
>CALWII010000060.1 GCA_944380695.1 uncultured Clostridia bacterium
TATACATCATAATTTATAAATATGCAAGTGTTTTTTGTATATTTATTCACTCATTTTTTATAAGAATTTTGTTTTATGAAAATTTATAAATTTTAATTCTATAATTATAAATGAATATACATATATAAAAACAATAGAGTTTAATGACACATAGAAACAAATACTTTAACAAAACTTTTAAATTTAAAACAAATGAGATTATCATCTTCCCTATAAAAAAGTCGTCAATATTAAATATCTCTGTTAAAGTATACTTTTGTAATGATTGATAATCAATGATCCGTGCCAATAAAAAAACCTGCATTTGCAGGTTTCTCATAACAATTAATTTTCATCCTTTACAACTATCAGCTCTTCAGTTTGCAAGGCCTCGTTAATAAGTTCGTTTAAATTTAACTTTTGCTCTTCTTTTTCAGCTTGATAAATTTTTGGTTTTATAACTGGATTTTTTGGAAGAAAGACAGTGCAACAATCTTCATACGGCAATATAGAAATTTCAAACGCACCTATATTTTTTGATAACGAAATTATTTCATCTTTGTCCATTGCTATGCAAGGGCGAAAGACCGGAACTGACTTTATGACATTTTCTGTAACTGTGATACTCTGCATCGTTTGGCTCGCAACTTGTCCCAAACTTTCACCTGTAACAATCGCCCCTAGCCCGTTTCTATTGCAAATAATTTCAGCTATTCTCATCATAATTCTTCGCATAATATTTATCATAAACTCTGGCGAACATTTTTGATGTATAGCCTCTTGCACTTTCGTAAAAGAAATGCAATGTAATTTTACTTCATCATTGTACACAGCTAATTTCTTTGCCAAATCGACCACCTTTTGTTTCGCCTCTGGGCTAGTATAAGGATAGCTATGAAAATGTAAAGCCTCTAATTTCAATCCCCTTTTTGCCATTAAATACCCGGCAACAGGGCTATCAATTCCACCAGATAAAAGCAATAATGCTTTACCAGATGTGCCGAGTGGCAAACCTCCTCGACATAATACAGATTTTTGATAAATGTACGCTTTGCCATTAGCTCTTATATCAAGCATAATTTTTTGTTGTGGCGTGTATAAGTCAACTTTTGCATTACAATTGGATTTTAACAAAACATCTCCTAAATACGCTGCCAAATCCATTGATTTAATTGGGAATTTTTTATCCGCTCTGTTGACTTCGACTTTAAAGGTTGAATTTTCTAGCTTTATGTTTTTAAAATAATCTGTTATTGTTTCTTGCGTTGCTTCAACCTCATCGGCGATGCTTAAGCTGTGCAACCCGAAAACTGTCGTGAGTTTAGAAACTAATTCTTCCTCATCGTCAAAATCTGAAATTATAATCCTGCCTTGAGTTGATGACAACTTGTAATTCAATCCACTCAACTTTTTTCTAATATTGTTTAAAAGCGTATTTTCAAAATAATGTCGATTTTCGCCTTTCAAAAACAATTCTCCAAATCGCAATAAAATTGTCTTCATTTTAATTTCTCCAATAGCGACAAATAATCATTTTTAATTTTTTCAGCTGAATAAACAACTTGTTCTTCCGTCAAAGAAGAGTCAAAACTTACTCTTATTGCCCCCTTGATTTGTTCAGCAGAATAACCCATAGCTTGAAGAACGTGATTGCCAGCTTTTTTTGATGAACAAGCGCTTCCACGCCCTACGATGATATCATTTTCAAGAATTCTCACAAGCGTTTCACCATTAATCCCTTCAAAAAGCAATGACAAGATATAAGGGCTACCATTTTGTGTCGAAACCAATTTAATTTTATCATCTCGTATTGCGTCTTCGAATTTTTCTCGTAACAGTTTTACTTTTTCATAATTGCTTTTAATATCAATATTTTCCGCAGCTACAGTCATTGACATTATTCCCGGAACATTTTCAGTACCAGACCTAATTCCAAATTCTTGCCCACCTCCATAAACAATACTTTTTAAAGATGATTTATTTTTCACATAAAGAGCTCCCACACCCTTTGGGCCGTGAAACTTGTGGGCACTTATACTAAAAAGGTCAACATCTAACTCGGACAATTTGAATGGAATTTTACAAAAAGCTTGCACGCCATCAATATGTAAAATGGCTTTTGGCGACTTATTTCTTACAATTTTTGATATTTCTTTAATATTATTAATAGCACCTGTAACATTATTAACAAATATTATACTGACTACTCTAGTTTTAGTTGACAGCGCTTTTTCTAACTCGGTTATATCGATTTCGCCGGATTCAACAAGTGGAACATATTTTACAACTTTACCCTCCAATTCCAATTGTTTGGCAAGATTATAAACACTTGCGTGCTCACCCGATGAAAAAACATATTCCCAATCGCCGTTTCTTTCAGAACCACGAATAGCCAAATTGTTTGCTTCTGTCGCTCCACTTGTAAAAATTATATCGCCATTTTTAACTCCAAGCAATTTTTTCAGTCTCGTTCTAGCATTGGACAATTCAAAAGATACTTTTACAGCTTGCGAATAAGTAGCAGATGGATTGTAAAAATTTGAGCAAGCCCAAAAGAGCTGTTCTTCCACAGCTTTATCGCTCATCTTTGTAGTCGCTGCGTTATCAAGATAAATCATCTTAAGCTTGCTCCATACCTAAACTTTAATGCTTTAAGAACACGGCCGATTACTTCTGTCACTTGTTCGTCTGTTAAAGTTTTATTTTCATCGGAAAGTTTAATATTATAAGCCATTGATTTTAATCCATCACCCAATGAAGCATTGCGGTAGATATCAAAAAGTTTAACTTCGTAGAACAACTTTCCGCAAGCCGATTTAATAGCATTTTCGAGGTCCTGATTCGTGATATTCTCCTTAACGACTATTGCTAAATCCCTCTCAACGATAGGAAATTTTGGCACAGGCTTAACAGCAAAAGTTTTTTGAGGCAGTTTTAATAGTGAATCTAAATCCAATTCTGCCAAATAAGTTGATTTAGGTAAATCATAATTTTTTGCCACCTTTGGATGTATTTGACCAAAATAAGCATATTTGTTTCCCTTTTCGTCAACTACATCAGCCGAAACACCGGGATGTAGAAATGGTTCGTTTGAACGAACGATGTTGTAGCTCAAATTTGTTTCTACGAGCGCAGATTCAATACAAGCCTTAAACCGTGAAAAATCAACATCATACGCAGCAATCCCTATCTTATTTTTCTCAACAGGAAGATCTGTAATTGGCAATGAATGTGGGTGAAATGTTTTCCCAGATTCAAAAATTTTAACATTTCTATTACCTACACTAAAGTTATACGCAAGACTGGATAATAACGAATGTGCAAGCGTTGTCCTCATACAAGAGAGCTCTTCACCAAGAGGATTTGCGATTTTAATCATAAACCTTCTATTATCTGTAAGCATTAATTTGTCGACTGCATCAGGTGAAACAAATGAATAATTCATTGCTTCATAGTATCCGGCAAATTTCAGTGCATCTTTAATTTTCCTCTCAAGAATTAGTTTAGCACCAACATTTCCCTCGGTTAGTTGCCAACCCAAATAAGGTGTTTTTGTTTTTCCACTATCATAAACATCATAACCATAAATTCTTATTATTTCTTCAGCAATATCATAAGTATTTTCTATATCCTCTCTGTTATCTGGAACACTAGAAACAAGCGTATCCCCTTCTAAAACAGTTTTAATGCCCAAACCGTTTAAAATATTAATCATTACTTTCGGCTCAATGTTAGTCCCCAAAATAGAATTGATTTCGTTAACAGAAGATTTAACCGTGACTTTTTTCGGCGCACCAAAATTCTTGTCGACTACCCCTTCACAAATTTGGCCTATTTTAAGTTCATAAACAAGATGTAAAAATCTTTTCATACCGACTTCTGCGCTTGCGAAGTACACCCCTTTTGAGTATCTAGCAGATGAATCAGTTCTGACGCCTATTTTTTTACTTGTCAATCTAATTGATTTTAAATCAAAAACAGCAGATTCAATAACAGAAGTGGTTGTATCATCAGAAATACACGAATTTGTTCCGCCAATAACACCTGCAATAACCATTGCCTTCTGTCCATCTGCAATGACCAAATCATTAGTATCTAGTGAATATGTGTTATGGTTAAGTACAGAAATTTTTTCGCCATTGAACGCATCACGAACGATAATTTTATCATCCGTAATATATTTTTCATCAAATGCGTGCATAGGTTGTCCCATCTCAATCAAAACATAATTTGTCAAATCAACCAAAATGTTAATCGGCTTAATATCAACAGCAAACAACCTTTGTCTGATATATAAAGGTGATCTTTCAATTTGAACATTCTTTATCTTCGCCGCCATGTATCTCAAACATTTTTTCGATTTA
>CALWII010000061.1 GCA_944380695.1 uncultured Clostridia bacterium
ATCTAAATTTGCTGTTCCATCACTCGCACCGTATAACAATGGTTTTACTGATGCCCCTAAAAAGTTAACAACTGCGCAAGTAAATGTTTCATCAAAATTCGTATCGGTTTTAAATGTATAAAGCATATTTCCTGTTTTTGCAAGTCCACATTTTTTAACTTTGCCGTTACTAAAAAATCCCAAACTTAAAATGCCCTCTGGCTCATTTTTAAAATTATACAAACGCAGTCTTCCTGTAACCATTTCTCTGTCGTTTTCCAAAGTTAAAACAGCTTTTTCAAGTCCTCCACTCACACTCATAAGTACCAGGCTTTTTTTTGTAAACATATCTCTCTCCTCACTAACAAAATAATTAATTTAATAATCCAGTAATCAGAATAGTTAACAACATTTAAAGTCAAAGTCAAAACCTAAACACGAGCAATAATGTTAACTTTTATTACTATATTCTAGTATCAGTTTGAAATATGATAACAAGAGAAATATGTCGAAGATTATCAATAAAGTACAAATTTTATTATTTAACTTTTTTTAAAATTTGTTTTAAAATCTGTTTTAGAGAAAACCCAGCTTTTTGATACAAAATTTCACCGTTAGCACTACTTAAATATTTTTCAATGCCTATTCGCAAATCTTTATCGTTTAAATATTTGAACCAAATAGCATCATTTGATGCTTCAATCACAACACGCAAATCGGCATCTTTTTGCAATACTTTTGTTTTATAACTATCAGTTTGTTCTTCAAATAGTGAAATACAAGGAAAGCTTACTACACTTGCTGATATGTTCATCTTATCAAGTTCATTTGCCACCGAAACGGCAAGAGGGACTTCACTTCCCGATGAATAAATAACTACTTTTGCTTTGCCAGAAACATTTTTTAAAACATACCCCCCCATTGATGCTCCTTTAAAAGAAGACAACCCTGTTTGTTCAATTTTTTGTCTTGCAAGCACAATTGAAACGGGTACTCTATTCATAATAAAGTGCTTATATGCTGCTGCAAGTTCATTTGCATCGGCAGGTCTAAACACATTTAGCCCTATTATACTGCGAAGTTGCCCGAGTTGTTCGATTGGTTGATGAGTAGGGCCATCTTCACCGACAATGATAGAGTCATGAGTAAAGAAATCAATAACAGGAAGTTTCATAAGTGCTCTCATTCTCAATGCTGGAATTGAATAATTTGAGAAAGACAAGAAAGTTGAATCAAAAGGTAAAAAATCTTCATAAAGAGCGATGCCGTTTACTATTCCTGCCATTGCGTGTTCTCTAACCCCAAAACGCAAATTTCTTCCTCGCTTATTGCCTGCGACAAAATCACCACCGTTTTCAAGATAAGCTTGTGTTGATGAAGCCACATCTGCTGCGCCCCCTATCATTTGAGGTAATTTTTCTGCCAACTCATTTAAAAAGATATGGTTGATACTACGCATTGACATATTCGAAAATTTGTCATTTGAAATTATTTTTTCGAAATCTATTTTTTTATTGTCGAAAAATGACAACAGCTTCTTATACAATTCTGGATGAGTTGTACCATATACGGCAAAATTTTGATTCCACTTTTCGTGGGCAAGCTTACCAGCTATGGTCGTTTGCAAGCACAAATCTCTAACATCACTAGGAATAAAGAAACTTTCTTTAATGCCCAATTTTGCTTTAAAATTTTTAAGCTCCTCTGGTGACAAAGGGTGTGAGTGCATTGCGCTGGTCCCCTGTTGTTCTGTTCCTATGCCTATGGTTGTTTTAAAAATAATTATGCAAGGTTTCCCAACTTTTTTTGCTTTGGCTATTGCCCGAGTACAAGCCGTGTAGTCATTCCCTCTTTTAACAAAAATGACTTTAAATCCCATCGCCTTAAACTTTTTGGAGATGTTTTCTCTTGTGGAAAGGTCAGTTCTTCCATCCATGGTAACATCATTACTATCGTACAATAAAATAAACCTCTTTAAGTTATAACTACCCGCCAAAGCACAAGCTTCGAGAGCTACACCTTCCATTAAATCGCCATCACCTGCAAAACAGTAGGTAAAATTGTTAATAACAGGAAAGCCTATCGCATTAAATCGTTCTTCTAGATAACTTTCTGCAATAGCCATTCCTACGGCATTAGCGACGCCTTGACCAAGTGGTCCGGTGCTCGTTTCAATCGCTCCAATAGTCCCAAATTCAGGGTGCCCGGCTGTAGTAGCCCCAAACTTTCTATAATTCTGTAAATCCTGTAAGCTAACATCAAATCCGAACATAGACAACAGAGAATAGTACACAGCACTTCCGTGGCCTGCTGACATAACAAAACGGTCCCTATTTAAATAATCAGTATCTGAAACATCAAAATTATAATGGTCCTTAAATAAAGCGAACAAAATTGATGAAGCGCCTAATGAAACACCTGTATGTCCTGAACCAGCATTAGAAACCATTTCCGCAGAAAGCACCTTCAAATAATCAATTGCTTTTTTGGTAAGTTTATTCATAAGTTATTTAACTCCTTTAATATTTTAGTTAACGAATTTTTATTGTCTCCTGAAACTGAAATCGACAAATCCGAGTTTTCTAACAATAATTTGTCTCTTTCTTCAAAGGCCAATACATTTATTGTATCTTTTTGCTTTTCCAACTTTTCTTTTGATAACTTTAAATAAATTTTTGGATATATTTTTTTAAAAATTGATTTATTGTTTACAAATAAATCGTAAGTAAGAAATATAACGCTATCTTCATATAAAGCGAGACCTTTCAAAGCCGACTTTTCTCTTTTTTTAAAATAAGCGATGCCACATTTTTGGATTATATCATTCTCATCAAAAAGCTCATAAGCGACGATTTCCCTTCCACTCGCAAAATGCAACCCTAAAACATCAGCCAAACTATTCGCCAACTTTTTGCCAATTTTTTCATTTAAGCACAAAACTAATAAACTTGTTCCCACTTTCCCCACTTTTTTCATACCTACATTTTACCATAATTTCAAGATAAGCCAAATTATTTTATAAAGTTTTTTTTGTCTTCTTTGTTTGTGTTGTTTTTTTCTTAAAATCTGGAATACCAAAAAGCAATAAAATAAGGACACAAACAACAACGGTAATTAAAGCGGTGTCGATATGTTTCCCATCGGCGCCAACTATATTAAGAATTCCATCACCAATCAAAACAACAATGCTTCCCATATCTTTTGTTGAATATATCATTGCATTTGCATTTTGCAAAGTGGCTAGAACATCTTCATTAGGGTGTCCATAAGCATTATCTCCAACACTAATTATAGCATAGCTTGGTTTTACCATATTCACAAACTCCTCACAAGTCGAGGTGTTTGAACCGTGGTGTGCTACTTTCAAAACATTGCAATGAAGATATGACCCATATTTTTCAATAAGTTTTTCTTCAACATTTTTATCAGCATCGCCAGTTAATAAAAATGAAAAGCCGTTTAATTGTGCTTTTATAACTGCGGAAGATTCATTATTATCATTATAAGCCTTGTCGGGATATAAAACTTTTATAAAATAATCTCCATCTTCACTACCCCAAGAAATAGCATCTGAAGTAAAAAACATTTCTGCCTGTTCTTCAACTGTGGCATTTATTACTTGGTCATATATCAATGTCGAGTGAACAGGATAATCCTCAACAGGTGTTTCGGAAGATGAATATGTCATAGGTCTATAAAATTCTTTTACATCAAAATTTTCAAAAATCTGTACTCCTCCGCCAATATGATCAGCATCGGCGTGCGTTACA
>CALWII010000062.1 GCA_944380695.1 uncultured Clostridia bacterium
TTTTTTTTTTTTTTTAAAATTTTTTTGCCATAACAAATACTAACAAAGCTATTGCGACGACCCAGATTACTATTTTGATTGTAAGCAGAATTTTCCATCGAGTTTTGGCCTTTTTGTCGATATAATATTTGTTTTCCACCTCTTCGACTTCGCAATCTGCCTTTATTTCAGTGGCCCTGCCCTCAACAGCCATATTATTAAATTTAATCTCGATTTTTTGTTGTTCTTTTAATTTCAAATTGTAATTGCAATCTACAACCAAGCATTTCTTTTCATACCAAGGCTCAAAAACACCTAAAATGCTTATAATAAAAGACAACAAAGCCCACAAAATCCAAAATTTGCTCTGAAGCTCTAAAAATTTGAAAATTTTAAGATTTATCTCATCTTTTTCCGTCTGATAATTAATTTCATAAGAGCCAAAATTATTTCTTTTATATTGAACTATTTTGCCATCAATCATAACATAAGGCTTAAACTTATTACTAACACCTAAAATTTTTAAATTCATATTTTTCATATAGTTACCTCGCAATAATTTGAGCCGCAAGAAGAATTAAAATCAAAACAGAAATTCCTAAAACCACTGATGCTAATACAATACGAGCTGTATGTTTTTCTGTTTTATCTGTCGCAAGTAAAGTCAATGAGATAATAGAAAACACAATTGGAAAAGAAATAAAAATATACCAGTATTGTAAAAAGAAAGAAGTAATCTGAATAGAAATTTCAGCACTTGACATCAACTTTTGTCCAAAATCAGGTACGGTAATAAATATCGTTCCCAAAGAACAAACTATAATAGCAAAACCAGCGACTAAAATAATTGCAGTTGAAACAAACGAAATAATACCACTCAATGCAAGCACTAAAAAGAAAATTGAAACATTTGAACAAATTTTTCCTATTCTTGTTGTAAACATTCTTGCAGTAACTTTAGCTGGTGGAGCGCTATATTGTTGCATTATCCCCTCTCTATAAAATTATTTTATATGCTTATTATACACAATTAATATTAAATGGTCAAACAAAATCACACAAAAACGCAAATTAATAATACCGTTGTCTATTTATGTTATAAAAACATAACTTTATTGTTAATTCAACTTTTTTTTAGTCTATTCATTTAATTAAAAAAGTTGTGAATTATCTATGTTTTAGCAAAACAAAATAATAGTTAAACATATTTTGTTTAAACACGATAATCTTCTTATATTGATATCAAAAGCAACGGATGGCGATATTAAAATACATATAAACAAATTTACTTTTTGTTTAATGCGATACTAGCACTGTTGAAACGCTCGTCATCAGTAACCTCTTCCCCAAACCAAACAGGTTTTACAAAATTTCCCATTTGTTCTTCATTGTCAAATTCTACTTCAACTAATTCTAAATCTTGTGGCGATTCGAATTTATTTAGTTCGCACTTTTTTGCGCCTTCAAGAGGCAAAGTATATCTTCGTTTTACTACTTCGTAACCTTTCGAATAATTCTCTTTTAAATAGTCATATTCTGCTTCTGAAATTTTTGTTTCAAATTCTTTTCTAACAGCACCGCTCCCAAATTTTTCTGTGAAATAAAATCTTTGAGGTTCTATTTTCCTGATTCTTTTTTCTGACGAACCAAGTCTTAAATAGGTTTGTTGAATTTTGATGGAAGGAAATCCAAAACTAAAAATATTTTTATCTTTTATTAAAAATCTTCTCTCTAACTCTTTGTTATCTCGGGATTCATTGTTATACGCTTTGAGCAAAATCGAAACAGTCCTCACTATATTATCTAATGCTTGCTCATTTCCATATATAATTTCATAATCAATTTTAAATTTTGATAATATATCAATTAAATCTTGCTCAACTTTATTGCTCTCCTCTTCGGTTTGATACCTACCCTCACTATTATAAGGGAAATCTCTACGCAATAAGTAAACTAAATTATCATAACTGTTAAATCTTTCTAAAACTAATTTATTATATGCTTCTTCATCAATTTTAAATTCTGTAGCTTGTACCATATTATAATAAGGTAACAACAATAGTGGACTATCGGTTATAATCACATTAACCTTTCCTTTAACTCTTAATAAAGAATGATTTTGTTGTGCAAATATGTAAAGTTGGTCTTTTAATGCAAACGCTCTGTCTTCCCACACTAGTCCTTTTGCAAACTCTTCAACATATTCACATGACATACCTTTCTGTTTCATTTTCGCAAACAAATTTGTCGCAAATGTAGATTTCCCAACACCCGGTGCACCTACCAAATTTATAACTATTGTTTTTTTCATATTGCTCCTTTATTTTTTTATTTGCGTAAAATTTACGCATTTGTATTTTTTATTAAAACGCTTATTAAGCGTGATAATAAAATTTTTTTAAATTAATTTGTCATCAGCGAAACTATAAAGTTTGGCACTTTTTTTACCGTTTTGACTTAAAAGCTTACCTGTATCAATTATAATGCCATCTGCGAGCAATTTCTTTCTAAAATTGCGTCTATCAATTTTCTTATCCAATATACTTACATAAGCGTTATAAACTTCTGGCAAGGTAAAATATTTAGGAAACAAATTTTTTAATATGTGTGAATTGAAAATCCTCTTTTTTAAATATTCAATTGCTTCTTCAAGTATTTCTGTGTGGTCATATCCCAATTCTGGAACTCTGTCAATTTGAAACCAATCTGCGTCATTAGTTTTCGTTGTTTCTTTCAACACTTTCACTTTGTTACAATCGATAACTCCGACATAAGCAATAGCAATCATTCTCATAATAGGGCTACGGTCAGGTTTTGAAAACACCTTAAAAAATTCATAGTTTATATTTTTAAGCCCCGTTTTTTCTAACATTTCTCTTTGCATTGCCTGATCGACATCTTCATTGTTATAACAAGCGCCACCAACCAAAATCCACTTATTTTTATAAGGTTGGTTTTTCCTCTTTATCAATAATACTTTAAACTTGCCGTTCTCAACAGTAAATAAAGCTGTCAAAACGTGAATCCCTTGATTTTTATATAAAGGATTATTCTTATCCATAACAACCTCCTTAACTTGTTACAGTTATATTATGCGTATAATTTACACATTTGTCAAGCGAATTAACGGAAATTTATTTTTTATTTTAATTTTAAAAAATGCTTATGATTGCAAAGTGTCGCCCAAATCATCTTGTAGATTTGGTTTTATTTCTGCCTCTACCTTTTTTGCTTCATTCATTCTTAATTTAATTAAAATATAACACAATAACATCTGTATTGCAATAAAAGCAATGCTTATGCCAAAAATATAACGCAGACCCAATTCAAAAACAAATCCACAAATAAGTGTTCCAAACGCTTTCCCAATATAATCTATTGCATATCTGAAATTTGCAAAAGCAAACATATTATCTTTATCGCATCTGTTTATATAAATACCGTCCGTTTTATTTTCATATGCACGTGAAAAAAATAATGAAACAAACAAACCTATAAGCAAAACTTCCTTTATGGGTACTATTACTATAATAGTATAAAACAGAAACCTAAATCCAAATTTGATAGAAATAGTTAAATAATCATTTTTTGGTGTTAATTTTTTTAAAGCTATGTACCCAAAAATATCGCCTAAAACACCACACCCTACGAAAAACAACGCTCCAGTGGATGGTGTAAAATTTGCATATTTGGTGATTAGTAACAACTGCATTCCTAAAGCCGAGCAGTATGCTATTTGACCAAAAAAAAGATATATTAAATATATTATAATAATCTTATCCTTAAGAACTTTTTTGAGATTTGTTTTTGATGAATTTGCAAAGTCCGAACAGTTCTTAATCAAAAAAACGACTATAGTTGCGCAAGCAACAAAAAACATAGAAATAGCAATCATCGAGTTATAATTTAGAACAAATCCACCCACTGTTTTCCCAAGCAAAAAACTTGCAACCAAAAGACCGACATCTTTTGCAGTGTATTCAATCAATTTTCGCTTACTGTAAATGTGCTCGTTTTTTAGCAAATGAGTAATTAAAGGATATGTAATCAAAACAATAATATTGTTTAAAATTGAATCTATTATGTAAGAAGTTATCGATAACCATTTAATTGAAAATTCGCATCCCATAATCATAGCAAGTAAAAAAAACATCTTGCTTAAAAATGATATTTTAACGATAGCAAGTTCGTTTATTTTTTTTATATATTTTGTAATTAAAACTATAATTAAGGCCGCTACAAATGATGCAGAAGCAACGATGATACCGATGTTAGCTATTGTGATATCTTGTGCTTTCAACCAAAGTTGAGCAAATTCAGACCATATCCCAACAGAAAGACCGTAAAAAATTAAATATAAAAAAATCAATCGAATGTTTTTAGTCATAAGCTAATAATATAAAAGGCACAAATTAAAAGTCAAGCAAAACCAACAAACATCAATCAAATTTTATATTAAGAATAATTGATCTTTTTATTTTTCCCAACACAAAAAAACATTTATTAATACAATGCGAGCAAGAAAGCAATCTTCATCTGCAATGTTATTTAATCTAAATTTTAATAATTAAACTTATATTATCTCAAAATTATTGATTTAAACCATTGCTCTTGAAATTCCGTTAGTGCTCTTATTTGTTCATCGGAATAATTTTTATTTTCAGGTACAACTACCAATTTATCATCATCATCGTTTGTTCTATGGATTATCGCAACGACCTTCCCGCAAAAACTCTCTAAAGGTTCAAAAACGCCTAAAACATAAGCATCAAGTTCTTCTCCATCGCCTGATATTGTGTTTGGAATAAAACCATAATTCACTGGATAAATGAAACCGTGTTTTGGATGTTTGCTTCCCATCGGCCTATCTATTTTAACATTGACAATTTGATTTAAAAATTTTTTGTTCATAACATCTCCTCATATTAGTATAGCATATAAATAAATTTTTAACTAATGAAAATTTAAACAACTATTGTTGCATATTTTTTACATTAGAATTGATCTATCAAACATAGTGGTTTGATTAAAACCTAATTAAATTAAAATTTTCAAACATAATATGCAAATATCACCTGACGGTAGATTCAGTCACTAAATTATTGTATATTGACTTTTTACATATGACTTGTTATAATAATAAAACAAAATAAATTACAAAGGAGGATAAACGGCATGCGAGTAAAATACAGTGGGTCAATTCATATCGTTTATGATGGTATGTGGGGTTCTTGTGGAAAAGGCAAATTTTGCGGAGAATTAGCATTAGACCCAAAACTTAATATCCAGGTTTGTGTAAACAACAATGCCCCTAACGCCGGTCACACTTTTGTTTTTGATGATGGTAGAAAAGTGGTAACCAAACATATCCCTATTGGGTTTGTAAATCAAAACATCCCATATCTAGTAATTGGTGAAAGTGCCGTTATAGATTTTGACAGACTATTATATGAAATTGAAACATACAAAGACCTGTTAAACGGAAGAAAGATTTATATAGCTGACACCGCTGCTGTGATTTTCAATAATCATAAACAACAAGAAATACAATCAATTAAGTCTGGGAGCACTTTTAGTGGTGCTGGAGCCGCACTCGTTGATAAGATTATGAGAGTAAATTCGTTAGTGTGTAATGACACAAGGTTTTTAAAATTAGAAGAAGAAGGTTTAATCAAAATTGTAAATTCCAAAACTTTTTTTCCTATGCTATATAACGCTGTACCACCTTTTAATGGAAATGAAAACATTCTAGTAGAACTTTCACAAGGTGACGCTTTGAGCATAAACAATAGTGCCAATTATCCAAATACTACTTCCAGAGATTGCACACCTGCTCAAGCCTTAAAAGATATCCACGCAACTGATTTTAGCGATAATGTAAAAAAATATTGTGTGTTTAGGCCCTACCCAATCAGAATTAATAATAACAGCAATGCAGGTTTTATTTATACCGGAGATTTTGAAGGTGCACAAGAAATTTCCTGGGAAGAAGTCTGCAAAAGATGTGCTTTACCAAGTGATGAAATTAAGGCACTGGAACATACAACAGTTACAAAAAGATTAAGGAGAGTATCAGAGTTTAGTATTAAACAGTTTGCAGAAATGTTATTAGATACACGTCCCGATGAATGTTTTTTAAATTTTGCTGAATACATTGATGGAGGCATCATTAACATAACCGACAAAGATGCCAAAAAAATACAAAAAAAATTTAGCCATTGTTCAGATTTGAGTTCAAAGTCAGAAGATAATTTAATAAAAATAGCGATCAAAAATTATGCAATAGAACATATTCTTGGGTATATTGAAGATTTGGAACGATATTTTAATTCTCTTTTTGGTTTTAATATTATAAAAATAACCAAAATAGGAACCGGAGCAAGACATTCACAAACAATCGAAAGAAAAAATATAACACAAATTGCCGATGTTAGATATGCAGTAAAGGATATAAATCCTTTAGACTATGCGGATATGCAAAATGCTCCAAGTTTAAAGCTATAAAACAAACAAAAGCATATTTGTAATTTTGCTTTTGCGTTATAGCTAACAAAGAGTACGAATAATATCAACAAACAATTTAGATTGTTTTAAGCTTTTCACATATTGTTCGAAAATTAAAACAAAAGGAGCTTTACAGTTCACTGTAAAGCTCCTCTTATTGATTTTGTCAATTATAATATGCATAAACTTGATTTACATTTTGCATTATTATATTTGTGAATCATTGGAACACATACTTAAATTATAATAAATTCACAAAAACATATTATAAAAATTAAAAATGTTTTTTACTACAACGTTTATAGGCTTGACACGAAACTTGGCACATCAATTTTTTTATCTGTTGTTTTAAATTCAACGGAATTTTCTGCAGCGCCTGAAACCGCTGACAATTTAAATGCCTCAAACTTATTATTACTGTCAAATATAATATAAATTTCTGTAACAACTGTATCAGCCCCAAAAACTTCTTGCCCGTTATAATGTATTTTCGTTTTGGAATCTTTAACTGCAATCTCTAATTCGGTAAAATCTTTTACCAATCCTTCTAGAACATTCTCTCTAATATAGTTTATCCCTATAACAGAATTCACCATACTATATTGCTCCTTCCCTTGCGAAGATTTATCAATCTTGCCGTTTAAATTTTCGTAGTACATTCTTTCAGATGCGTTATAATATGTTTGACCCTTATAATTTACAGAAGTATTATTTGTCTCTAAAGTCATATCTACATCAATTAAAAAATCACCGGCAACATTCTTTAACCCAGAAAAACAAACATCGACATTTGCGCCTTCAGACAACATTTTTGCTTTCATTTCAAATTCATAATTTTCAGCTACTTCTTCAAAAGCAGTATCTAAATGTTGAATTTCAGTTTCGCTCTCTACTTTTTTGTAATCCCCCGAAACATCAACCAAGTCAGATTTTCCGCCACATCCTACAAGTAAAATAGAAAAGCACAACACTGCCAGGCACAAACTACACACACTAATCAATTTTTTCATATTTCCCCTCCTCTTTAGAATATTAACATAAATATTGAATAATACCAAATAAATTAACTATGTTTTTCGTTTCAAATTTAACTTAAAAAAAATAACAACAAAAAACGACAAAACTTTTTTTTAAAAGAATTTGCTACAATTTACAAAACTCTAAACAAAATCATACACCATAACCATAAACACTGCCAATATAAAAAATCAAATTTTATAAATGGAATTTTGCAAAAAAATTTCAATATCAATAAACGCCAAAGAAAATTTAAAATGACCTTAATGTTTAGCTATAATTAAAGTAATTTTTACAGTGTGTTAATATTTTTTGATATAATTAAAAATATTATGTAAAACTTGTAAATTTTTTAAAAAATATGGTATACTGAAAACATCAAAATTTAAATAAGGTAATATAAGAAAAATGAAAAACATATTAATTACAGGCGCTGTATTAAATAAAACACAAGAAGACATTGAGTTCTACAAAAATTTAATATCCTCTTTGTCATATGAGCAAATTACCGTTTGCTCTCCACTAGATACTCTAAAATTCAACGGGACAAACGAAGAAAGATTTGAATTGGCTAAACATTGTGTTGAAACTGCCGATATTATAATAGCAGAGGTGTCTAATGCTTCACACGGTCAAGGTATGGAACTTATGTATGCCAAACTTCTTAATAAGAAAGTGATTTTCATCTCAAAAGAAAAAATTAAAATTTCTGGATTAATAAAAGGTGCCTTCCCTAATGCACATTATTTCACTTATCAAAAGAATTTATCTAAAAAACAAATTTCCTCAATCATAGAACAACTTTACGATGATATTAGAGAAATATTGTAAATTTTTATTTAAAACAAGGACCCAAAACAAGCAACTGCTTGAAATTAAAAATGATGATGAAGAATAATCAAGAAAAAGAGTGTTAAAAGCAATATTGCTAATAGCACTCTTTTTTTTGTGTAAATGATAAGACTAAACTCCCCCTATTCATAATAATTTTTTGTAAAATACATACCAATTTTAATAAAAATATGTTACAATAATTTTATGAACGAACACAAAACAATAGGTAAAATTATTAAACAATGCAAAAATGATACTAAAGAAAACAAATGTTTACTTGATAGTTCTTGGGTTGTGAAAAACTTTTCAAAAGATGAAGCAAGCAAACTTAAAACAATAATGGTTGCAGTGCACGGATTTTCAAGTTCAAGAAATTCCTTTGTCTTTGCAAAGATTTCGCCTGCTTTAAAAGAAAACAACATCGGTTTAGTTTGTTTTGACTTGCCGGGACACGGGCTGCGAAAGAACGAAAAATTGAATGTTAAGGCTTGCCTTGACACAATTAAAGATATTGAAGATGAAATAAGGGCTTTCTACTCTGGTCCAATAAGTCTTACAGGTGCAAGTTTTGGTGGATTTTTGCTTTTAAGATATTTGGAGAACAACAAAAGGACTTATGGTAAAGTTGTTTTGCGGGCACCAGCACTTGAAGAATATGATGTTTGTAAATATGACACTCTTGAAAATTGGAGCGAGATGATAAAATGTTTAGACAGTGGCAAAAACTATATTCGAGAAAATATGGAAGTCGAGACATCAATGCTCGAAGATTATTTTAAATTCGATATATTTAATCATCTTAACATCAAAGAAGATGTCAAACTTATCTATTGCAGTGAAGATATTTCAGTAAACAATAATAACATTTTTAAGTTGGCAAAACTAAAAAATTGGCAGTTATTTAAAGTAAAAGGTGCTGACCATTTTTGCAGACGAGAGCAAGATATTGGAAGAATAACAAAATTATTTCTTGATATTTTAAAATAAGATTTTAAGGAGAAAATACGAGAACATTTTTTATAGTCCATGGAAGTTTTGGAGATAGCAATGAACATTTTCTGCCATGGTTAAAAGAGCAATTAAGCAAAGTGGGAGAAGTTTTCGCTTTAGATTTCCCTATCGGGAAAGATTGC
>CALWII010000063.1 GCA_944380695.1 uncultured Clostridia bacterium
AATTAAAGCAAGGTCATGAGCACAAGTATAGTGTCCTTTTTCTTCTAACCTGTGCGTATTTTCAAAATGTGTAGCAGTAGCGCCTATCTTATAAGCAGTAAAATTCATTAAATCAACAAATTTTTCAATAGTTCCTCCAACTCTCTTACCAATAGCAACACTTGCATCATTTGCAGAAACTAACATTAACCCATAAAGCAAATTGCGCAAAGAATGATGCTCTCCTTTTTTCAAATACATTGATGTGCCACTTACACCTACAGCTGAAGGATCAATTTCAAAAAATTCATCAAGGTCGTTTGCATATTCAAGTGCTGTTATAGCTGTCATAATTTTAGTAGTACTAGCCATAGCAAGAGGAACATTTTCATTTTTAGAGGCAAGCACCCTAGAAGTAGTAGATTCAATCATACACATAGCTTTAGCAGAAGAGTTTATATCCAAAGCATTGAGAGATGAAATAGCTCGAACTGTACCATAAAAGTAGGAAAATGCAATTGCTATAATTAAAGTTATAATCAAAAAGCTTGCGAAAAAAGTTTTAAACTTTTTCATTTTTATCCTCCATTTTATCAATCTTTGTAATCAAAGAATTAAACAAATTCAAAACTGTTTGATATAAAGACTTATTTTCAACATTAATAAAATTAACCTCGCCATTAGTCACAACTAAAAAACCAACAGGAGTAACACTCATACCACCACTAGAACCGCCAGCCATCGGGAAATGATTTGCGACTCTGCGAGAAGAAAGGTCCGCATATTCGCCACCACCCACAACATATCCAACACTAACCCGAGAAATTGGTATTATAGTGGTGCCGTCATCTGTGATAACTTTTTCTCCAACAATAGTAGAAGAATCGACAATTGTTTTTATCTTTTCCATAGATGAATTAATCATATCGTTTAGCGTATCATTGGTTGTGTAAAATTTCATAATACCCCCACATATAGTATTTGTTATGATATAATACCTACAAGAACTATAATTTTCTTTTTCTTTTACTTAGAATGAGCGAATTTAAAAAAGAATATACCACATCAAACAAAGATAAACTTACGCAAATATCCCCCGCAACTTCAGCAACTACATTATTATAAGAGGCGTTGTCATAAACACATAAAGAAGCTGTAGGTCTTGAATTTTTTATTGAAGTAAAAAAAATAAGCAATGCAACATTCAAACACCCGCACAAAATACTCGTCAAAAAAGCATCACATAAACCCACATTGTAGTACACAAACAAATACTTTAAGCGAGCTTTTTGTTTAATTTGTTTTGAAAACTCTTCAATTACTGCCAATTCTGGAGACGAAAAATCAATTTGTTTTTCGCTGACTTCTCGTTGGTCTTTTAATCTAATGTTATTATTATGAAATTCAAAGATATAATATTTAAATTTAATTTTTGAAAAATACACACATATTACTCCGCTGTTTTTCAAAAAGTTATAAGACACCTTAACTTCCAAAAATATAGGTAGCATCAACAACAATATAAAAACTGTAGGAATTAAAAAATACAAACTATCCATACACATATAATTCCAAAATTTGTTATTTTTATTTATAATTTTTTTTACTATTAAACCTACATTGTTTTTTTATGGGCATTTTCATATAGGAGTAAAATAACGCATATTGACATATTAAAAAAAAGTTATATAATATTAGTATGAAAAACGAAGCCACAAAACAAGCTTTAACGCTTAACAGTGTTTTGGACAAATATGAACTAGAAAAATTAGGTTCTGGGCTTTTAAAAACAAGCGTAAATAAAGCCTTCGTTTTTGCTTTGGCAAAACATAATGGGCAATACAGAATCACAGGCGAACCATTTATTTTCCACCCAATACACGTTTTCAAATATGCTATGGAATACACAGACGATTTACCTGTTCTACAAGCTGCCCTACTTCACGACACATTAGAGGATACACAGACCAGCACGAATGAGCTTAATCAAAATTTTGGCGTTGAAACCACATCGCTAGTCAAGGAACTAACTTTGCCAAAAGGTTTAAAGCGCACCGCCAAAGCCAAATATATAGCCAAAAAAGTTATAACGGTTTCAAATGGCGCCCTACTACTTAAACTTTGCGACCGCCTTGACAATGTTTGTTCTTTAAATAGTTTAACAGAGTACCACGCAGATTTAATAAAAAATGACACATACTTAATGTTAGATTCTCTTTTAGAAAACAGAGATATAACCCCAGCTCAAGAAGATTTGATTGAAAGAATATATATTTCTCTAGAAAAATAACAATCTAACACTTACTTTTTGTCAAACATATTATTATCCTTGCGCATAAAATCACAAAGTGTTTTTTTTAATATTCGTATCAAATATAAAAAGGAACTTCGCCTTGCGTATGGAGTTCCTTTTATTTTTTCTACTAGTTTAAAAAGGTTTAACGTGATAGTTCTTCATCTTTTTTGTTTCAAAATTATTCATTTTGCTTTTTAATACGCAAAAATTAATAAAGCGTTTTGTTGCCATATCATCGGGCTCTCCCATAAACACGGTTTAAACATCATCTTTTACTAATGATTGCTTTTATCCTTTCCTTTTTTTGTTTTTGATGCAGGTTTAGTCCTTTTAAGCATTCTTCTTATATTTGCATTAACTTTGCTGTAGTCAATGTCGCTTTCTTCATATACTGTTGAGCAATTTAGCATATCTTCTGCCACTTTTTTCGTTGCAAATGGCCTCCTAATTCTTAAAATATTTTCACGCATTCTAATGAGCTTGTCAGGATTATTTAGTATGTCATTCAATATCTCTATAAGGTGGCCATCATTCTTATATTGCATAGCCGCTCCTTCTTCAACAAGCATTTTGGCATTAGCTATTTCTTGTTCCGGCAAATTAGAGCAACAAATTATTGGCAAGCCGATATTAACAGCCTCTGTTGTAGAAAGCCCCCCAGCTTTCCCTATAAGAACATCTGAAGCGCTCATAAGCATTTCCACATTGTTCGCAAAACCAAGATTGAGTATTTTAAAACTCTTGTCAACTTTTAAACTATCAATTTTTTCTTTTCCCCTTACATCTCTTGCATTAGGAATAATAATTTGCAATTCCCTTCCTTTAATGTGCCTTACTATGTTTTTAACTATATTGTAATTTCCGCTCCAAAAACCACCACCGTACATCACAAGAATAGTAAAAACATTTTGTTTTAAATCAAGTTGCTTTCGAGCTAAATCTTTAGGTATAGGCTTTGAAAATTTGTGTTTAACAGTTATACCATAAGGCAACAACTGTTCCTTTCTATATCCTTTACGCAACAAAATGTCGACTAATTTTTCATCTGGTATAAGCAAATAATCGATTCCTGTTGCCGACTCCCAAAACGGACAAACAATATGATCGGTAACCATAGCAAAAGTTTTTGCCGGAACCGAATAAATCTTTCTCAAATTAGAGATCATAACAGCTGGCAAAAAATGAGAGCATAATATAGCGTCTGGTTGGTAATTATTAATTAATTTTAAAACTTTGTCATAAAACCCCAACAACCCGCTTTGCACTGGGGATTTATAATATTTTTCAGGATCCAATTTTTGATAAAATCTAAAAAAGCCGTTATAAATATGACGCAAATGCTTTACCGCAATACCGTAACCTGTTTCTTGAACCCAAATAAATGCTTTATTTTTGCAAAACTCGTGCAACAAATCAACTACTTTAACCTCTGCACCTTCTTTTTCAAGCTGTTCCTTAACAGCATTGGCTGCCGCATTATGACCATTGCCGGCGGTTACTGTAAATATTAAAAACTTTTTCATAATTGCTCACTTTCTTTTTTATTTTACATTTTTTTTATTTTCTTTGCAAATGATTATGTGTATTTTATAAATTCTTGTATAATAAAAACTGTAAAACTAAAAAAACAAAGGGGTAAAACTATGGAGAAGGCGTTTGACAATGAAAAATATATCAAATTACAACAAAAGCATATTCAAGAAAGAATTAAAATGTTCGGAGGCAAACTCTACCTCGAGCTTGGCGGCAAATTATTCGACGATTTACACGCTTCCAGAGTTTTACCAGGATTTGATCCAAGTGTTAAAATTAAATTACTAGAAAAGATGAAAGACAAAGCCGAAATAATTATGTGTATTTCAGCAAACCATATCGAAAAAAATAAAATTAGAGCCGATTTAGGATTAAGCTATGATAATGAAGTCCTGCGACTTGTTGACCAATTTAGAAAGCTAGGGCTTTATGTCTCTTCGATTGTAATAACACTTTTCAAAGGCCAAACATCTGCCCTTAAATTTGCCCAACTGCTAAAAAATCGTGGTGAAAAAGTTTACTTTCACAAATATACAAAGGGTTATCCAAACGATATTGACACAATCGTTTCTGATGAAGGATACGGGGCGAATGACTACATAGAAACCAGCAGACCCCTAGTTGTTGTGACTGCACCTGGGCCATCAAGTGGTAAACTCGCAACGTGTTTAAGTCAGCTTTACCACGAAAACAAACGAGGAATTAAAGCGGGTTATGCAAAATATGAAACTTTCCCTATATGGAATTTACCACTAAAACATCCGGTTAATGTTGCCTATGAAGCCGCAACAGCAGATATAAAAGATGTTAATATGATAGACCCTTACCACTTCAATAAATATGGTAAACTCGCTGTTAATTACAACCGAGATATAGAAGTTTTCCCTGTGCTCAAAAATATTCTTAAAAAGATTTTAGGGAAAGACTTATATTTCTCACCTACCGATATGGGTGTAAATATGGCTGGGCTTGCTATTATCAACGATAAAGTTGCACAAGAAGCAAGCATAAGAGAAATAATAAGAAGATATTATTCCTACTCCTGCGCTTATAAAAAAGGTCAATGTTCGTATGAAGCAGTTGATAGAATGAAAATGCTTTTAAATGAACTAGAATTATCTGCTTCAAATCTTGATGTAGTACGAGAAGCAAAAAAAATGAGCAGAGAATCCGGGCGCCCTTGTGTTGCTTTAAAACTAGCAAACGGTGTGATTGTCGGGGGAAAATCAAAAGATTTAATTTCAGCACCTGGAGCAGCGATACTAAACGCATTAAAAACTCTTGCAAAAATAGATGATATTCCGCTAATAAGCGATGAAATTTTGTTACCAATCTTAAAGCTTAAAAAAGAGGTATTAAAATCAACAAATTCCCACCTTTCACTAGACGATGTTTTAATCGCTTTGTCGATAATGTCAATTAAATCCGAAGAGGCTAAAAAATGTCTTGACCAAATTAACAATCTCAAAACTTGTGAAGCTCATTCCACATTTATTCTTCAACCATCTGATGAATCAACAATGAAAAAACTCGGGGTTTATTTATCAAGCGAGCCTCAATTTTTGGACAACAATCTGTTTAGCAATTAATCGAAAACATAACAAAGCTATTTTTTAAAGTTTAGTAATTATATTAAAAAAATGCACTAAATCAAGTGCATTTTTTGTTTAAGATACATTTTTCGAATTAAACCCAATGCCAGAAAAATAAAGAATACTTGGTAATTTAAAAAATATAATTAAAGTATTTTAAACGATACGAATATTTAGCCAATTATTTTGCTTCTGTTGTCACAGATATTATCAATTGCAATAACAAGCGCTATTAAAAAAGGCACATCTTCATCATTTTTTGCATCAAGTTCAAAACTGTCTTTTATAGAAAACATTTGTCTTCGAATTGTGGCAATGACTTCGCCGTTTCTTAAAATCTCACTTGTGAGAGCAAAAAACTTTCCACCAATTTTTATCTCATCTTGATAGCCTTCAATAAAGAACTCTCCCTTAAAGCTCAACCACTTATCTTTTACTGTTGCTATTTTATTTTTATTCGCATCATAAATGTAGGCTTTGTGAACAAACCAATTAAACCATTTATTTCTTACTTTATATAACAAGTTGTCTTGCATATCATAAATCTTTTTCACTCTGGTAATACTAAAAATTCTACCTTTGACCTTATAGACAGGTTGTTGATTTTCATCTAAAACTTTACTTCCCCCACCAAGTGAAAACACTTTATTTTTGATATATACTTTCATATTTTTCTATCCTCCCTAAAATTTTTTT
>CALWII010000064.1 GCA_944380695.1 uncultured Clostridia bacterium
GGAAATTATTGATTCGAATTTTACTAAGAATTAAATTTTGATATATTTAAAAACAAAAAGGAACCTAACTATTTGTGAAGTCCCTTTTCTTAATTTTTTCGCTAGTTTCAAAGTTTACAGTCCTTAAGTGGTTTTTTTTAATTTTGAGGTAAATCTATTATCACATAGCCTTGGGGATATTGACAAAGCGGGCAAGTTTTCCACGCTTCCTTTTTTGTTTCTTTATGCCCACAATTTGAGCACTCGAAAGTTTTGGCTGTTTGACTTTTGTATATATTCTTTTTCTTAAATGTCTCTGCTAAATATTTTAGTTTTTGCGAATGAGTTTTTTCAACTTCTGCGACCAATAAAAAGGTTTTTGCTATTTCAGGGAAACCTTCGTCTTTTGCAATTTTCGCAAACGCCGGATAAATGTTTTCCGCCTCTGATTCTTCAATATTTGAAGCTTCGGCAAGTGAAGTGCAAATTTCTGACTGCTTAAAAGGGAATCCCGCTTCAATATCTACATTTCCGTTCGCAGACTGTAAATTGTCTAGCATATGCTGGTAAAACATTTTTGCGTGAGCCATTTCATTTTTTGCTAGAATTTTCAAAATGGTAGACATATAATTTAATTGATTTTGTTTTGCATCTTTTGAAATAAATTGGTATCTTGCGCCATCCTGACATTCGGCGGCAAATGCGCGCGCAAGATTTTGTCGTGTTTTACTTTCATCAAAATTCATTGTTTTCCTCCTCAAACATTATTGTCATCTTTTTTTTGTTTCAAACATTTGCCTTTTTATTTTCAAATATGTTAAAATTGCCTATATGATATTTGAGATGTTGTAAAAATTTTTCTTGTGCTTATTTTTTTTCAAAAAATTAAAAGGAGTGGCAATGGACAACAACGAAAATTCTATAATTAAGTACCATTTTGAGCTGTTGAGAGATAATGTGCCAAGAGTCTTAAAAAAACTAGATGACGAGCTCGCTTATTATAGATTGTATTTCGAAAAAAATATAAAAAATGTCGAAGTAATGTTCGATACACCTACTAATTTGTTGTCGAGCGCCGGCATTGTTTTAAGCAAAGAGTATGACGGCGAAAAGTATAGCATAAAAGTTAAAAAAATTTCATATCTGCCCACTGAATTGCGCAGACCAAGTAAAAAGTTCTACAGCGCAGAATGTGGGAAACGAGAGTTGCCAAAAGATTATCCTATTCAAATCGCCGGAGCTATCAACAATGCGTTTTCCAATCTTTTTACCATCGACTTGGTTGAAGTGGTTAAACAAACGACTGCAGTTTATGAAATCAAAGTAAAGGGTAAGCGTTACAATTTAACCAGCGGAACAGGAATGAAGGGCAATATTTTGTATGAAAAAATAACTTATCGTGATGTGCAAACCGGAAGAAAGGTTAAAAGAAAAGGCTTTACAATATCTTTACCAGACAGTTCGATATTTCAAAAAGAAACTCAAGAAATTTTAGATGTCGTAAGTAGAAAAGTTAAAGAACTTTGGCCGTACAATGAAAGCAGATTTGAATTGGCACAAAGATTGTTGCGCCCCAAAAGAAAATCTGGTAAAAAAATTTCTCGCAAAGAGTTGAAAGCAAAATTAAAGCAGGAGCAAGACGAAAGCGACATAAAACAATAAACATATCTTAGTCTATTATTTTTGAAACTAAAATAAAAGGGAACTTTACTTTATTTGTAGAGTTCCTTTTATTTTTTATATTCTTTTATTCCGCTAGTTTCAAAATGCTTTAACCTTTTGATATGTTTTTTTTGAGCAAAATTAAATAATCTCGTTATCAGTTCATTAAAGATGGTTGTCCTTTTTTTAACTCCTAAAGCATATAAATAGCTCTGTGAAAAATAAAAAAAATTCATTACCTTTTAAAAACAAGTTTTGTTATGGAATAGGAGGGTTAGGCTATAATTCGCTATCTCAAACAATAGGGTCTTTTCTTATGTTTTTTTGTACTTCTATAATGGGATTGTCCGGCACATTGGTAGGACTAGCAATAGGAATTGCGTCTTTATGGGACGGCGTCAGCGATCCTTTGGTGGGCAATATATCTGACCGAACTAAAACAGGATTTTTTGGGAAAAGACTGAAATATATGTTGGTGGCTGTATTTTTTATTGCTATTTGTAATCTAGCACTTTGGAGTATGCCAAAAACTTCACAAACGGGAATGTTTTTATGGTTGCTGTTCTTTTTGTTGTGTTTGGAAACGGCGAACACTTTTTGGTCCACGCCATCTTCCGCATTGGCATTGGATATAGCTCCAGACTATAACGAACAATCTAAAATTCAGTCGTATAAAACTTTTTTTAATGTTATTGGTATGATTTTGCCGAGCTTTCTAATGTTTTGGATAATGCCGTCTTTGACGCTTGGAAGCAATGCGGCTGATGCCAGCCAAGGCGGATTTGTCAAAATAGCTTTAATAAACGGTGCGCTTGTCATTATTTTTGGGCTAATTTCTGTTTTTGGTAATTTAAAAAGAGTGCGCAAATTTGTAAAATACGGTCAACCCCCTAAAAAAGAAAAGAATGAAATAAGAAATTTGATGTTGGGTTACTTTGATATCTTTAAAAAGCCTAATTTTGCGTGCTTAATTTTGGGGTACTCAATAGCGCAAATTGCCTCATCTTTTCTGACATCAGTGGGTATGCACCTTTTCACTTACTGTTATCATTTTTCTACTGCTAAAATTTCAGTGCTTCTAGTAGTTTTATTTGCGGGAGCAATACTTTCGCAACCATTATGGGTGGGGTTGGCTAAAAGAATTGATAAAAAAGGGTCTCTTATAAGCGCCTTATCATTGTTATTGTTGGGGATAGGATTTACTTTAATCTCATTTCTTTTCAGACAATATATTCCTGTTAATACGCTTTTCATTTTTGTTTTAGTCTGTATTTTTATCTGTGGTATAGGTTTAGGTGCAATGTATTCATTGCCAATCTCTATGTACGCCGATGTTATAACGCTAGAGCAATATCAAACAGGGGTTAATCGCTCCGGTGCTTATTTAGGATATTATTCTTTCACATATAATCTTTCCAATTCTTTATCTATGCTCTTAATAGGTATTTTGCTTGATGCCATTCAGTTTGATTCATCGCGACCAATTCAAGCGATGAGTGTTCAAACAGGTTTGGGTACAATAGTTTTTTGTGGGTGCTCAATTGCTTTAGCTTTGGCTATTTTAATTTTTGCGAGTTATAAAGTAAAACGGGCTGATGTTTTAAAAGCTCAACTAAATTTGACAAAAAACAATGAAAATACGAAAAACTAAAATTTTTTAATGTATATATAAATTAATAATTTTGTAAAATTTTGTCGCTCTTTGCTATTCAAATGTTTGATTTATTGTGTAATTTTGATTGTTTTATTGCAATAATGAATTTTTTTCTGTGTTAACGACACAATATTTTCAAGGAGCTAAAAATGAGAAGGTTTTCAATCTTAATTCTTGGTTTTGTAATAGCATTGGCGTCAGTTTTTTCTGGGTGCGGTATTCAACTGTCTTATGGCAAAGTCGAGAGAGATGCACAGTTGACAGGGGGTTCTTTAAGTTTTTTTTATGATGAACAGACTCATACTGCAGTTTTCGGTAAAGAAGGCGAAGTTGTGGCTTTTTACCCAGAAGATTTACAACTTAATCGCACCGCAGGGAACAGAGTGGGCGTAAAGATATATGCTCCAAGCGAGATTAAAGATTATTCAAAAGCTAAACTTGAATTTGAAGGTGTTACTTATTCAGGCGGTAGCTTTATGGCGACCGTTTATAATCAAGTGCAAAACTATTTTGTTTTGACTCCGTTAGTAAGCGAACAAAACAAAGAATTAAGTGTTAAGGTTACTTGGAGCCAAGATTCCGAAGCTCAAACTTATATAATAAAAATAGCTGACGGTACAAAATTTGCTAAATACTCTTAAAAATATTATTGCAATTTTTTGTTTTATGATATAATTAAAAAATGAAAAATATAAATCAAAGTATTGAATCTGTCGCTCAAAAAACAAAAGAAAACAACAATGGCAAAGTTAAAAAAATTGACAAAAGTGAAGTAATCCGTATTTTAAAATTTGTCGGATTTTCTATTTCTGCGGGTGTGATACAAATTAGCTCTTTTGAAATTTTATATCACGCTGTTAATTGGAATAACTGGTGGGCGTGTTATTTAATATCCATTGTTTTGTCTGTAATTTGGAACTTCACCT
This sequence comes from uncultured Clostridia bacterium, assembly GCA_944380695.1. Lineage (GTDB taxonomy): Bacteria > Bacillota > Clostridia > Christensenellales > UBA1242 > Caccovivens. The sequence continues at coordinate 4,222 of CALWII010000064.1, forward strand.
TTAATAGAAAATTTACTTTTCAATCTGCGAATAATGTTTATATCGCAATGTCTTGGACACTTGCCTATTATGTCGTTTTTATTCCGATATCCGTCTTTGGAGGAGATGCACTAGAAAATATTGGTTGGCACGGGACTTTGGTCACAGTTCTTATGATGCTCATAAATTTTGTGACCGAGTTTCTATGGCAGAGATTTTTCGTTTTTAAAAAGTCTATTAACACAAAACCTCTATCAAAAACAGTTGATATATTAGTTGATGAAATAACATTTAAAAAATTGTTACTAAATGAAAAAAACATTTGCGCTATACCATTGAGTGCGAAATATAAAGACTTGAATGAAGGTGACAAGCTTTCATTTAAAAATATTGAAAATGTAAAAGAAAAAATGAAGGTTAAAATTGAAAAGCTAAATAAATTTTTAACTGTTGAAGAATTTCAAAAGTTTTATACTAACTCTCTAACAATTCTAGAACTGAAAGATATCTCATTAAAATCAGGGGTTAAAAAAGGAATTGATGATATCGTTGAACAAGAGCAGGGCGGTGTTTTAGCTGTTGAAGTTATAAAGATTAACGCAAAAAAGTGATTGATGGTCACTTTCGCAGAAGTTAGCTTAAATATTTAATTTAATTTTTAAATCAAAAGATGTAAATCGCTTTAATTTTTTTTGAGTTAAAAGATAAACCTATCAAAAATGTTTTTATAAAAAGTAATAAATGTTTTAATCTTTTGTAATTTTGTGGTAAACTACTATAAATGGAGGCCGTATGAAAAAGTTTTTTGGTGATGCAATCATATTTGCCATTGTATTCGCTTTGCTAGGTTATGGAATAGGAGTCTTAATAGAATTTTTAATAAATGGATTAGCTTGGTCAATGGATTTGTTTTCAGGGGCGATTGCTTTTGTAGGGCTTGTTTTGGGAGCTATTCTAGGAGTATGCTTCGCTGGTATGAATATCTCAAGAAGAATAAAAAAAGCACCGTCGAAAGGCAAGACAGCAACAGGGCAAGAATTTGAATTGCACTTTGACGCTCGGTTTTGGACGAGACAAGAAATTCTTAACGACAAATTTATTATCAACAGCACTTGGCACACATTGCCAGCATTAAAGAAAACAGGATTGATTTTTAGAAATGAATTGATTGGTTCTAAATACGAAATCAGTATGAAAGATGAAACTCATGCACTTATTGTAGGTACTACTGGCACAGGTAAAACTAAATTCCTTTTGGAACCGGCAATAAGAATCTATGCCAGATCTGCTGAAAAACCATCTCTCGTTATTGCAGATCCGAAAGGCGAACTATATGAAGCTCATGCTATTGCTTTGCAAAAAGAAGGGTATGATGTTAGAGTTTACGATTTAGACAATCCATATATTTCATCCAGGTGGAATCCTATGGAAAAACCATTTTTAACTTATGAACGAGCGATGAATGTTGCAAAAGAGGCGAAAATTTACAGAAATTGCACGCCAGAGCAAGCAGGCAAAACTCGTATTCCAGGGCATAATTATGGCGATGTGTGGTATGAATTTGATGGCGTAGCTTTTGCTGATGAGGAATCTTTGAACAGACAGATTAACACCAAAAAACAGCAACTTCTAACCGACACAACAGCAGAACTTAAAGGTATTGTTTCTTCAATATGCCCAGTAACGCCAAATTCAGATGATACCATTTGGGAACAAGGCGCACAAGACTTCTTATATGGTATTATGTTGGCTATGCTCGAAGATAGTGCTGACAAGCGCTTGGGTGATAAGAAACTTCGACTTGACCAGTTTAATTTTTACAACCTTTATAAAATTGCAAACACAAAAGATCCGAATGATCCAGATAATCCATTCGGACCGTTAAGAAGATATTGTATGGGACGACCTGTTACATCCGATGTTGGTGCTATGACTATGCCGGTTGTAAACTCTGCACCAACAACAACCAAATCGTATATGTCAGTTCTAGCAGGAAAAATCAACAATTTAATGACTGATATGGGAATTTGCTATGCTACTTCAGCTTGTGATATAAAATTTAATGAATTTGTGCAAAGACCAACAGCCTTCTTTATTAAAATACCAGATCATAAGAAAGAAAGGCATCCGTTAGCAACGATATGTATCGGTCAGCTTTATAGATCTCTTGTCGACATTGCGAACACTTTGCCAAACAAAAAATTAACAAGACACGTTTATTTCTTGCTTGATGAGTTTGGTAACTTGCCGGTTATACCAGACTTTGCGACGATGATTACAGTTGCAAGGTCAAGAAACATTCTGTTTGAAATAGTTTTGCAATCGTATGCACAGCTTGACACCAAATATGGCAAGGAAGCTGCAGAAACGATAAAGCGAAACTTTAACATACAAATCTTTCTTGGTACAGAGGATCCAGGCACTCGTGAAGCCTTTTCTAAAAGCTGTGGGGAAATTCAGCTTTTGACTAATGAAGAACAAGTCACGGAGAACAAGGGTAAAGATGGCGGAGGAGCGTCAATTTCCAAATCGCAACAAAGACACACGAGACCGCTTATCGACCCTTATGAGCTTTCTTTGTTGCCATTTGGTACGATTATTGTCAAACTTTTTAGACAAAATCCATATAAAACAAAACCACTTCCGATATTTAAGGCGGATTTTATGACAAAATTTCCTGCACCAGTGGTAAGTACATTAGGGAACTCATTAAATGAGCAAGTAGTTTTTTATGATATAAATAGAAGAAATATGATAGTCTCTGGTAGACAACTGTTTTAAAAATTAAACAAACAACAAGAGATTAAGCTTAAAAAAACTTGACCTGACAGTCAAGTTTTTTTGAGACGTAATTTTTCAAATTTGATTCCAGATTTAAAAGCGAGTAACAAATCATTATGTTCAATCATACTAAAAGACGAGGTGTGAGTTATGGAATATAATGATTTTACCGTTATGTCTCCTGATGATTATGAGGTTTTAGCAAAAGCATATTCGGATTCATTAAAAGAAAAGGGTTTTATTTTTGTTAGGTTGGATAATGAAGGCGAAAAAATTTTAATTGACGAGGTTTTTGATTTATTATTTAAATTAAGGGCTTCTTATCGTGTGCTAGGCAAGTTTATGGGGGCGGACAAATTTTATAAATTAAACGAAGAGCAACTCGAACTGCTTCGAAAAAAATTTGATTATAAGCATAATAGAGGGTTCCGTGTTAATTGGAATAAGACAAAGTGTTTTTTAAATTCAGTAAGTTTAGAAAATAAATTATCAATCAAAATGTTCCTGTTGGCACAAAAAAGCGACGAGTTTGAGTTTCTCGTCGGTTTAATATTTCAAAGAATGAGATTGTCTGCTGATTTGTATGAAGTCAACAACATTGTTTCCGTACAAACTTTGTATAGTTAAACTAAAAGATATTTAAGAATCTTTGGCAAAGCATTATCAAGTGCCCTGCGATAATTTCTTAATTTTTCTGATGTGTATTTTACTTCTACGCTTGGAGTTTCGACAAGCTTTTTTGCTGTAATTTGCAACTCATCGACGATTCCTTCACAAAGTAAATTTCCTAAAACAAACATATAATTTTTGTCGTTTATTTTATTTTTTTCTATAATCTGCTGTAGTTGATCGTTGTCGACGATTTCTTCAAATGCGTAATTTAGAAAAAACTGAAGTTTTTCAATAGTAAATTCATTTCCATTTGCGGCTGCCAAAAACGCCCACTGCATATAAAGATCATAATTTGAAGGTATATAATCTTTTACTCCGTTCTTATAATAATAACTCATCACATCTTGCGCAATAGGATTGCCACTCATTGCTAAAGCCCCAACCTCTGCGAACATATCTGGAAAAGATTTTTTGTATGATTCCGGATGCTCTATGCAGTCGTTTAAAACTGTACGCAAAGATGTAAAGCCTCTGAAAGCATCAGATTTAGTGATAAAATTTTCTTGATCCAAAGTGTTTCTCCTTTTTCAAGAATATTATACCACATCTTTTTTTGTTTTTGAAATATTTTTTCTTGTTTTTTTTGATGAATTTAATACCTCATCATAAATTCTAGCCAAAAACACTTGAAACAATGGAGCGCTTGCTACTACTAGTGTGATTAAAATAGGAATGATGATTAATAATGAGGTTACTGCAGGTGGTACTGAAAAAGCTAAACCTAGCAAAAAGTTTAAGCCCAAACCAAATGATGCTGCTGCACAAAGCATAACAATCCCAACAAGTGCGACGAGGAGTATGGTGATTCTGTGGCCGTAGACCATTGCTTTGGATTTAGCAAACACATCTTTTATTGTGAGATTTGGATCTTCAAAGAATATAAATCCACAAAAGGCACAGTTTAGACCATAAATTAATCCAGGTACTATGAGAAGTAAACCCCATAATATTATTCCTGAAATTGTTATTATTTTTATACACAAGGTTTTAATCAAGTGTTTGTAAGGCAAGAAAATACTGTCAAAATCAACAAATTTTCCACGACAGGTGTTTAGGACATAGCCATATAATCCTATTTGTAAATACGACATAACTATAAAGGCGATTGCAAAACTTATTACAGGAATAAAAAAACCCAAAGCAGTAAAAATCAATGCGAGCATATTGACCAAAATGAGATCAAACCATTTTCCTTTTGTTTTCTCCATTATGGAGTAATTATCTAATTCTTTAAATTTTTGTTTTATTTCCATAAGATTTCTCCTTAAAAATATTTTGATTAAAAAGAAATCTTTTATGCAAATGTTTAATAAAAAAGACCTTGCAGAAAGGTCCTAAATATTTTTTTCGTAATAAATTTGGTATTTTATATTTTTAAATTTGCTTTTTACATCCAGAAGCGTGCTTTCATCGAATTCATCTGTAAGCGCATATTTTAGTTTTACAACGGGGCCGATGCTTTCATCGACCAATTGATTGGTTTTGCCCATTGCCTTTTTAAATGCCAAGTATTCCGTTTTATTGTTCATTTTTGCATATAGGAAAGGTTTGAAGCCGTGTTTGTTAAAAAAGCAAACTGAAGTTTCTGTGGATTTGGATTTGAGGCGTGTGAATTTTTTCTTTTTTGCTTGTTTCATTAATGCTTCAAGTAAAAGCGTTGCGATACCTTCACCTCTGTATTCGTGTTTTACCGCTAGAATTGGCATAATAAGTAATCCCTTATTATTTTCAACTGTTTGACATATCACACAGCCCACTGGTTCATCATCCGTAACAGCAAGAAATTGTATTTTGTTTTTTGTTTGAATATTTTCTATCATAGATTGATATATTTCGGACATAGGTAAAAAAGCCAACAATTCTGTTTGCGTTGTTTGAAAAAATGAGCCCTTAAAAAAGTTAAAGGCAGTGTGCACTTGAACAAGGTCAGTGATAGGTTCTATCTTCACTGTTTTCATAATAGGCAAGCTCCTTTACGCTTTTAGTATAACTTATTTTACAAAAAAAACCAACAATTTAAACACCAAATATGTAATAAACTGGCTCTTTTATTGAATATCTTAAGTACCTTGTTGTAGTTGCTCGTTTTAAAAATTTTAATACTATTTTTTTTGAAAATTTGCTTTCATAATCACGAAACACATATTTTTTTCATACAAAATTTGATGTATGAATAAAAGGAGTTTATATGTGCGGAATAGTAGGAATAGTTGGTGAATATGATTGTAAAAATTTTGTTTTTGATGGGTTAGGTAAG
>CALWII010000065.1 GCA_944380695.1 uncultured Clostridia bacterium
CATATAAAAGATATAAATTATTATAAATAATAAATTTGACAAAATTATTAGACAACAATTAGTTATTTTTAAATAACAAAAATATATAAATAAAAGATATTGTTTAGTATCAAGTTTAAAATAACAAAAAATCCAAAAAACAAAATTTAAGTGTTTTTTTGTTTGACATAATATAAGCAAAATGATAAAATGTAATAGAAAAAAAGGAGGTAATTTATGAAGCTTGAAGGAAGCAAGACAGAAAAAAATCTAAAAGAAGCATTTGCTGGTGAAAGCCAAGCTACCAACAAATATTTATATTATTCATCAAAAGCAAAAAAAGAAGGTTATGAACAAATTGCTGAAATTTTTCAAATAACATCGGGCAATGAAAAAGAACACGCAAAATTGTGGTTTAAATATTTACACGGTGGGGATGTTCCTTCAACATTGGAAAACTTGATTGACGCAGCAGCTGGCGAACACGGTGAGTGGACAGAGATGTATGAAAGAATGGCAAAAGAGGCAAAAGAGGAAGGTTTTTTGGAAATAGCGGCAAAATTTTCAGGCGTTGCAGCAATTGAAAAAAGACACGAAGAAAGATATAAAAAATTGGCAGAGCTGGTAAAAGCTAAAAAAGTTTTCAAAAAAACAGGTAAGAAGGTTTGGATCTGCAGAAATTGTGGACACATATATGTTGGAAGTGAAGCTCCAAAAGTTTGCCCAGTATGTAATCATCCTCAAGCATATTTTGAGATTTTTAATGAAGAATTTTAATTAAAACAAAGAAAATAACCTGCCTAGCAGGTTTTTTTTATAAGGAGAAAAATGTATTACGGTATTATAATATTTTTTTTAATGGCAATTTGTCTTATTATATATTTTGTCTGGGTTAAAAAAATTAAAACGCCGACAGTAGTAACAGAAATACTGTTGGTTAAATACAATAAAAAATTAAAAAAGATAAAACAGATTACAGCAAAAAACAATATAGTGTTTGAGGTTGAAAAATATTTTAGTAAGATTGCAAATCAAGAATTAAACTTTGATAATATAGAAGAAAATATAAAAACAATTAAAAAAATTAAAAATAATTACGAAGTATTCAAAGATTTAAATAATATTAAAAATAAAAATGAATACAGTCAAAAACTAAAAAATTTAGAAAAAAATTGTTTATTATATGAATTTAAGGATGAAATAAAATTATTAGATGATAATAATAAATATTTTGAGATTTTTTGTTTCAATAAATCTAAATTAAATTTCGAAATACAAAAATATTTTGGATCGCAAGAATTTTTTGTTTTCGAAAATAAATATTTTTTATTAAATAGTAATAAAATTTATTTAATTGATGGTAATAATATTTTTAATAGCGATGTAGATCAATATAATATAAATATAAAAAAATGTGCAAAAACAATAGACAATAAATTAGTTTATAAAATAATTATAAAAATTAATAATATGTTAATAGAAAAGGAAGTTGTTGTTCCGCAAAAAAAATTACAAAAATTATTAAATAAAAATATATTTACAAATACGAATAATTAAAAATGTTTGGCATATTTATATTTAGGGGTGAAAACGTGATAAAAACATTTGATAATTTTTCAAAAATAATTAAAATCATTCTTGCGTTGCCTGTGTTGGACATAATTTGGGCTGTTTACAGATTAATTAAAAGTTATGAAAAGAAAAATACTATAGGAATTATTTTAGCGTTAATTTTAATAATAATAGGAATACCATTTTTATGGTTGATCGATATGATTTCAATAATCATTGATAATAAAGTTTATTGGATTGATTAGTAAATCATATATATTAAAAAAATATAAATTAATAAAATACTTGAGAAATTAAATTAAATTTACAAGGCATACAGTAATTTATTTTTTTTGAATAATAATAACAATATTAAAAATAATAATTTTAAATATTATTATTATTTTTAATAATTTTAGTAATTTTAATAATTTTATTAGATATTTTAAAAAAAACCAATAACCAGCGCAAAATTAAAAAAAATAATTAAAAAATAAAATACTGTTTATTTTTTAAAAAAACAAAATTTTTAAATAAAAAATATATAAAATTAATTTTATAATTTGAAAAATAGTAAAATCTAAAGTTTTAGAATATAATATAAAAGTTATTTAAAATTTAAAAAAAATAAAATTTAGAAAAAAATAACAAAAATTTTAAAAAAATAATAAAAATTTTAAAAAAATAATAAAAATTTTAAAAAAAATACAAAAATTATTAAAAACTTAATTTTACAAAGTTATACGCATATTTAAAAAATATAAGCTTGTGAAAAGAAATTGAGGCAACAATTAAAAACCTTTATGATTATTAATTTAGAACAAAACTATATCAATGGTCGATTACTTAACAATTAATTTCTAAAATTATTGAAATTATCGTGATTATATTTTAGAGAAAAGATTTAACAATATTATGATATGACAGCTAACTTTTAAAATCTTTATAATTGATTTGTTTTTAGAAACAAATAAAAAAAGGAACTTTATTTTTAGATATAGAGTTCCTTTTTTAATGGTTTTAGAATTTTTTAAAATAGTGTTTTAAAAAGCATATTTAACTTTTAATTTTGCGCAAATTTTTAGATTACCACTCATAATATTATTGTCCAAAGAGTACGCTTCAATTTTCCAACAAGGAGAATTAAAATTGGTGGTTTCTTCAATAATCGTTTTTACTGTTACATTATCACCACATAAACTTTTTGCTTTTGCGTCGGCATTTTCTAAAGCTTTGACTAAAGCCTCATTGTAATATTTGCTTATGTCACTACATTCAAAATCAATACCAGAAACTTTGTTAACGCCTAATTTGGTTAGCTCGCCTATAATATCGCTAATGTTTGTTAGATTATATGTTTTATATGTTATTGCAGTATATACATTATAATCTAATGTTTTGGTAAGATTGCTATAATCAACCCATTGATTTATCGAATAATTTTGTGTTTGAATCTCATCTTCGTTTATTCCATTTTCGGAAAGATATGATATTATACTGTTAACTTTTAAGGTGTTATCTTCTATCGCATCGTTGAGTATTTCGTTTTTCGATTCTACTCCTATGTGAATGACTGCGCTATCGGGTTTTGCTTGAATACAAGCATAACCATTTACTATAACATAAGAATGGTTTGGTTTGTTCTCCTCAGTGGTAATGGTGGTCTCGACATCTTGTGCACAAGAATTTTGTAAATTTAGACCTATAAAAATCGGCAATATTGCTAACAAAATCATCGATAGTGAAGCCAAAAATAAAGCTGTTTTTTTTATTTTTTCCTCCTCTTCAACTTAAAATGTGTGTAAAAATTTTCTTTATTCGAGTAAGTCAAATTAAGTCAAAATGCGACATTTTTTTTGATTACAATATTTAGTGGTTTTTATTTTTTGAAAATATACAAAAAAGTGAAAATAATTTCGTTTTTTTGTGACAATTTGTATTAAAAAAAAATAAAAAAAGTTTAACAAAATTTATGTTTTAATAATGATTATATTTGTTAATAGGCAATTCTAGAGGGCATATGTTTTTTTTTATAAAAATGTATAAAAACACAATATGTATTTTTTGATAAAATCATTTGACACAACATATAGTAGTATGTTAATATTTTTTCAAAGTTGGAAAACAACGACAAATAACAAAAGGAGAACTTATATGGATAAAATTATTAAAAGAGATGGGCGTGTTGTAGACTACGATATCTCAAAAATTGAAAATGCCATTGTAAAAGCTATGCTTTCTCTTGGCGAAGGCGATGTCCGAGATGCGAGAAAACTTGCAAAGTTGACCGAATTAGAGGTTTCAGAAAAGTTTGAGGACAAACTTCCAAGCGTGGAGGATATTCAGGATGCTGTTGAAAAGGTCTTAATGAGGAATGGTTTTGAAAATGTTGCCAAGTGTTATATTTTATATAGAAAGCAACACGAAAAAATGAGAGATGTTACGAACACCCTTATGGACTATAAAAATACAATTGACAAGTATCTCAAATTATCGGATTGGCGAGTAAAAGAAAATTCGACTGTCACATATTCTGTAGGCGGACTTATTTTATCGAATTCAGGCGCTATGACTGCTAACTACTGGCTAAACGATGTTTATGATAAAGAAATAGGACAGGCACATAAAAATTGTGACATTCATATTCACGATTTGTCTATGCTTACTGGCTATTGTGCTGGTTGGTCGTTGAAACAATTAATTAAAGAAGGTTTGGGCGGTGTACCAGGCAAAATTTCATCAACTCCTGCATCGCACTTATCTACTTTGTGCAATCAGATGGTCAACTTTTTAGGAATTATGCAAAATGAATGGGCTGGCGCACAAGCATTTTCTTCTTTCGACACATATCTCGCTCCTTTTGTGAAAGTTGACAATTTGTCTTATAAAGAAGTAAAACAATGTATTCAATCTTTTGTTTATGGTGTTAATACTCCTTCTCGTTGGGGAACACAAGCTCCTTTTACAAACATTACTCTTGATTGGGTTGTTCCAAACGATTTGGCAGAGCTTCCTGCTATAGTGGGAGGAAAAGAACAAGCCTTCAAATATAAAGATTGCGTAAAAGAAATGGCAATGGTCAATAAGGCTTTTATTGAAATAATGATTGAAGGTGACGCTAATGGAAGAGGTTTTCAATATCCTATTCCGACCTATTCAATTACGAGAGATTTTGATTGGTCCGACACCGAAAACAACAGATTGTTATTTGAAATGACGACTAAATACGGGACTCCTTATTTTTCCAATTATATCAACAGCGATATGGAGCCAAGCGATGTGAGAAGTATGTGTTGTCGACTCCGTTTAGATTTGAGAGAACTTCGTAAAAAATCCGGTGGCTATTTTGGGAGTGGAGAAAGTACAGGTTCAGTTGGAGTTGTTACAATTAATATGCCAAAAATAGCTTACCTTTCACAAACGGAAGAAGAGTTTTTTGACCGTCTAAATCGTATGATGGATATTTCCGCCCGCTCATTAAAGATGAAAAGAGAAACAATTACAAAACTTTTAGAGGCTGGATTATATCCTTATACTAAAAGATATCTAGGTACTTTTAACAACCACTTTTCTACTATTGGGCTTGTTGGTATGAATGAAGCTTGTCTAAACGCAAAATGGATAAGAGCAGATATGACATCTAAAATCGCACAGGATTTTACGAAAAAGGTTTTAAATCATATGAGAGAAAGACTTTCTGATTATCAAGAAAAATATGGTGATCTTTATAATTTGGAAGCTACTCCTGCGGAATCCACCGCTTATCGTCTTGCAAAACACGACAAAGAGCGATACCCTGATATAATCACAGCATCTGAAGGAAAAACACCTTATTACACCAACAGTTCGCATTTGCCGGTTGGTTTTACTGCAGATATTTTTGAAGCTCTTGATATCCAAGATGAATTGCAAACACTATATACTTCCGGAACAGTTTTCCACGCTTTCTTGGGACAAAAATTAAGCGATTGGAAAACTACCGCTAAACTAGTAAGAACAATAGCAGAAAACTACAAACTTCCTTACTATACTATTTCGCCAACTTATTCTATTTGTAAAAACCACGGCTATATAACAGGGGAAGTTTACACTTGTCCAGACTGTGGAGAAAAAACAGAGGTTTACAGCCGAATTACCGGCTACTATCGTCCCGTACAGAATTGGAACGATGGAAAAACAGAAGAATTCAAAGATAGACAAGAATATGTTCTTGAAAAGTCACACTTAAAAAAATGCGGGTGTAATAAATCAGACAAAGCAGATGTTAAACCAAATTTTGAAGTGGGTAACGACTTATTGTTGTTTGCAACTAAAACTTGTCCAAATTGCAAGATGGCTAAAACAATTCTCGACAAAGCTGGCGTTAAATACAAAGTTATTGATGCAGAGGAAAATAAAGAACTTACTGAAAGTTTTGGAATAAGAAAAGCCCCAACATTGCTAGTTCCTAATGGCTCAAAATACGATGTTTATGACAATGCAAGCGAAATAAATAAATTCGTTATGGGGTTAAAAAAGAGAGCATGACAGACTTATTGATTATAGGTGCGGGAGCATCAGGTATGACCGCAGCGTTGTACGCTTTGAGAAATGGATTAAAGGTCACATTGTTAGAAAAAAATAATCTCGGTGGACAAGTCGCAGAGTCACCAAGAGTTGAAAATTTTCCAACCATAGAAAGTATCTCAGGTGCAGAACTTGCAGAAAGACTTTTTGAACAGATTACTAAATTAGGAGTTAATTTCGTTTTTGGGCAAGCTTTAAGTATAGAGAAAAAAGGCGACATATTTTTTGTGCAAACAGAATTTGAAACGCTTCAGGCAAAAGCCGTCGTTATAGCTGCCGGCGTTGAGCACAGAAAATTGGGTTTGCCGAATGAAAATGGGCTAATAGGACACGGTATAAGTTACTGTGCTTTGTGTGATGGGGCATTTTATTCAGGGGAAGAAGTGGTTTTAATAGGTGATGGGAACACGGCTTTACAACACTCTCTGCTTTTGTCTTCGCAGTGCAAGGGCGTGCACATCGTGACTATGTTTGATAAGTTTTTCGGTGACAAAAATTTGGTTAATGCTTTAAAAAAGAAGCCAAATGTTAAAATAACGCATAATGCCAAGTTGGTGGGCCTGATTGGTGAAAAAACATTGGAAGGTCTAGTGTTTGAAACGATGGAAGGAGAAAAATTTGAGCTTAAAAGCAAAGCTCTGTTTGTGGCAATTGGACAAGTCCCGAACAATAAAATTTACGAAACATTAGTTGATCTTTCGCCAGACGGATATATAATCGCTGATGACAATATGGCGACAAAAACAAGTGGTTTGTTTGTGGCGGGTGATTGCAGATTAAAAAAAGTGAGACAGCTTACAACTGCCTGTGCTGATGGAGCAATTGCAGCCACAAGTGCGAGCACATATTTAGAAAGCTTAATATAACAGAGTTGGTAGATCTTTTGTTCATTAATAAATTTTAAGCTGTACTTTATTAAAAAAATGTTACTTCATTCTAAAATAAACTTCAAGAGTTTTGCATCGGTTAACGAAATATGCTAAAATATTAAAAAGGTAGAAAGATGCAAGACACAAAAAATCAAACTTCTTTGCAAAGTGAAGAATTAAGCGCAGAGATAGACAAAAAGATAAACGAAGTTACTTCTAAAAAAGATACGACAAGAAAAAAGGACACCGCTAGTTGTGTCCTTTTAATAATTGGGGTAGTGCTATTCTGTGTAGCCATAGTTTTTGCAATACTCTTCTCTGACACATTTGTTGATTATTTTTCTACGCCAGAGGGCGAGCGATTAGGTGTTGCGATTGGCGTAGTTGTAATGTTTGTTTATTTTGGTTTTCCTTGTTTGGTAATAAGTGCAGTATCTAGTGTTTTCAACATTATTTCATTTGCCATCAGCATTAAAAAAAGAAAATTAAAACTTATTTTTATGATTTTATCAATCTTGCTAACTGTCTTTAGCGCTGTCCTAATAATTTTGTTGTACGCTTTGTAATCAAACAATAAAAATATACGGATTTAATAACCTCGCAATTCAACCTGATCTGCGTGGTTTTTTAATATACCCAAAAATCTTTCGGCATCTTGTTTTTTGATTTCATCAAGTCCTTTTTGCAGACAAGTTCCATTGTCAACAAAATGTTGTAAAAATATTCTTTTGGCGCCGTCAAGCCATCTTCCCATTTCTGTTATTGTGGTCTCGTTATGAAAGTTTTTAACGAGTGTTGTTCTAAATTCATAATCCACTAAACCGAGTTTTAAAAGTTCTACGCTTTTATTTATATCATCAAGTTTAATTACATCTCGTCCTGCGGTTTTCGGATATGCTGTTTTAGAATTCTTTATGTCCATTGCGACATAGTCTACCAAATGTTTCCTTACAAAAAGGTCTAGCATTTCAAAGTTACTGCCATTTGTGTCGAGTTTGACAAGTAGTCCTGTGGCTTTAACTTTTTTTATAAATTCTATCAAATCTTCATATAGGGTAGGTTCGCCACCAGAAATGCAAACCGAGTCGATTATGCCAATTCTTTTATTTATGTAGTCTAAAACATCTTCTTCGTTTATTTCGTGCAGATTTGTCATATTAACTAAATCCTTATTTTGACAGAACGGACATCTAAAATTGCAACCTCCTGTGAAGATAGTGCAACATAAATGCCCCGGAAAATCTACCATAGAAAGTTTTTCAAATCCATATATTTTCATATTAATGACTCCTCAAAAACATAAGTATAAATGTAAGTTCCTTGTTCATCATTTATCATTATTGTTGCGATGCCGTTATAATATCTGCCAGAGTATGCCAGGTCTCCATTTTCATCGTTATAGAAAATTGCTAACTCGTTTTCTAGTAGGGCACAAAAGTAGCCGTTTTCATTTTCTAATATGCCCTTATCTTGAGAATAACTTATCAATTCATTTTTTTCCAGCACAGAAAAATAATATTCCTTGTTTTCAAATTCTTCGAGTACTGTCAAATGTTCTTCATTTGACAACTCAATTTTGGTTAAAAAGTAGTCACCTTGTGGTAAAGATGGTAACGAAAAATTTTTAAGCATAAAGTAAAAAACAACCATAAGGATTATGCCTACT
>CALWII010000066.1 GCA_944380695.1 uncultured Clostridia bacterium
AACTCTTGTTTAGTTTGACAAGAGTTATTTTATTTGTTAGAATATTCAAGTATGGATAAAGACAGGGACTCAAATAAGATAGAGAAAGAAGATAATGTGGCCGAATTGGCAAAAGCGGAGAAGACGGAAATGTCTTCTGGTTTTTCACAACTTAAAATCGATGATAATGCTTTAACAAAAGAAGAAAAGGCAAAGCTTGATGAGGCACAACAGGTTGTTGCAAAAAGAAGTGGTAAAAATAAAAGAGCTTGGAATATAGCTATGTTTTTTTTGAATGTTGGCATTATTGTAGGTATTTTGCTTTACACTTTATTTACAAATGATTTTACTCCGCTTTCACAAATAAATCTTAATATAGAATGGTTTTTTGTTGCATTTTTACTTTATATTGTAGCTTTTTTGTTTGATGCCTGGTCAGCGGCATATTTACTAAAAAAGAATTGTGGGAAATATAGGTTCATTTTGTCTATGAAAGCAACTATGTGCGGAAGATATTATGATGCTGTAACTCCGTTGGCTACAGGCGGTCAGCCTTTCCAAATGACTTATCTTTCACAAAGAGATGTACCATCAGCAGCCGCCTTATCTGTACCTATGGCTCGATTGTTTTTTCAACAACTCACTTGGATTATACTGTCAGCTATTTGTCTTATTATAGCTTCTGTTGATAAAACATTTAATGTCGTTGTGTCTATTGCGTCGGCGATCGGATTTATTTTGGCTTTCTTTATGATGGCAACGACTTTATTTTTATCTATTAGTAAAAAAACAGGTAAAGTTTTGGTGGTTAAAACTCTAAAATTACTTCAAAAAATGAAGATTGTTAAGAATTATGAAAAGCAGTACCAGAGAGTAATGAAATATGTCGAAGACTATCAAAGCATTATGACAAACTATGTTAAATCGCCTAAAGACTTCTTTTTTATGACAATAACAACTTTTATAAGAGATATTTTGGTTTACTGCATACCGTTTTTTGTTTATTGTATGTTTAGTGAATTTGACCCATCTATGTTTGTTAAAATGACGGTTATGGGTGTTTTAATTGATTTGGCTTCAAGTTATACTCCTCTTCCGGGTGGTTCAGGAGCGATGGAGTTATCTTTCAGTGCTATGTTCGCAACTTATTTTAACGGTGGCGAATTATTCTGGGCTTTAATTGTTTGGAGGTTTTTCTCTTATTACAGCTATTTGATTTTTGGGTTCGGAATGGTTACTTATGATTTTCTTTATGGCAATCGAAAATATAAATGGCAAAAAGTGGAGCAAAGTTTACAACTTGAAAGCAAAAAGTTTAAAGATAATCAAATAGCCCTATTTAGAAGTCAAAGGGCTTATAGAAGAAAGAGACAACTGCGAAGAAGTTAGCATAATATTTCAAAAATAGAAAAAAATATAACCATGAGTAAACTGAAAAAGAGCACTTATGGTTTTATTTTTGCTATAATTATATTGTTAATAGCACTGGGTATTGTTTTATACCTTGGCCTGTCGGGTTGGTTTTATTCTAATACAAGCAAATTGACTTCTGATATTCAGTTAGGCGATACAATAAATATGACTTTAAATGGTAACGAAACCGAAGCTGTTTCGTTTACTTTGGCGGGCTCATACCTTCCAAATCAAAATCTAAAACAATATATAAATGTCACTAATGAATCTGAAACACCGTTATATGTTCGTGCAAAAGCTTTTATCTATGATAAAAATCGTGGAGATTGTAAAGTGGAGCTCGGGATAAGCGAGCACTGGACGGAAAGCGATGAATATTACTATTTTGATGAGTCTCTTGAAAACTCTGGAAAGGTTTCAGTGGCTTCTTATGTTAAGTTGCTTACTGATCAATTTTATGATTCACAAAAGAGTTATGTTTTGACTATAATTGTCGAAGGATTAGATGCAAAGTTAGATAGACAAGAAATATGGGGTTATTGATAAAAATTATTTGTCAATAATTATACTATGAAAAAATTAATAGTTTATTTTTGTGTTTTATTAATTGCTTTTGTAGGATTTTTATTGCCAAAATCTTTTAATCAACTAAAAATTAATGCCAAAGCAATAACAGTGGTTTCATCAGTTGATATTGCAGAAGAATACGGAGAAAGTTATACTATAAATGGAGATCAAGCTTTAATAAAGTTAAACGAAAACAAATTTTTAGATTTTATTCGAAATTATCAGTCAGAAGCTGTTATTTTTACATTTGATAAAACAAGCTATAATGATTTTCAAAAAAAATTGAGGTTAGAAAATATTAAAAATATTGAAATAGAGAACATAAAAGTATCTTATTTTTATTCACCACTTATTAAACAAAGTTTTATTTGTCAAGGACAAAAAATCAACACAGAAGTCGCTTTTCGGCAAGATGATGTTGTAGTAGGAATACCGAGTATTATAATTGGTTATTAAAAAAAATGTATATTAAAATATTTTTTGTCAATAAATCTTGTCGAGGAGGTAAATATGGAAATAAGAAGAGATAACAAATTTTATGCTTTCTTTAAGCGTTTTGGTCTCTATATTTTAGGGGGTGTAATTTTAATAGCAATCATTGTTACAGCAACTGTTGCCGGTGTTTTAGCAAACCGTGGCGATAATAAAGATCCAGTTGTCGATGTCGGCACACAACCAATTAGTTTTGGGTTGCCAATGAATGATGCGATTATAATTAAAGATTATGATGATAAATTGTTGCAATATAACGAAACCCTCGAAAAATATCAGGCACATTGTTCAATAGATTTGACAAGCGAAGACCCGACCGTTATGGCAGTTGCTGATGGCACAGTTACAGATATTTCTTATCACTATTTGACAGGCAACACTGTAACAATTGAGCATAAGGATGGCTTCATAAGTGTTTATGGTTCTCTTGCCGAAGAGTTAAATGTGGCTGTGGGCGATAGTGTATCCAAGGGTGATGCAATTGGAATGATTTCAACATCAGCTGCGGCAGAAGCAACTTATGGCGATCATTTGGATTTAACATTATATCTTGACAACCAGAAAGTCGATCCAAGTTCATATATATCTTTGCAAGAAAAATAGTGTAAAATCATTTGTTTCCGAAAACTTATTATGATATAATAATAAAGTGTGGAGGAAAAAATGAAAGAAAAAATTAAAGAACTCATCGCTGAACAACTTTGTATTTCACCTGACGATATTTCAGACACCGCAGATATAATTAATGATTTAGGTGCTGATTCTCTTGATATAGTTGAAATGCTTATGACTTTGGAAGATAGTTTTTCAGTTAAAATCCCAGATGAGCAAGTTGATAAATTAAGAACCGTTAACGATATATTGAAAATTTTAAGCAAATAAAAATTTTATAAAGTTTAGGCAGAAATTATTTCTGCCTATTTTTTTTTGTTATTTTATTTTGAAAGCAATATTCTTAAAAAAATTACAAAAATTGACATAACTCGACAAAAAGCAGAATAGATTATCAACAAGGAGGGTTTTCTGCTGTGAGAGAGGAGATATGTAAAAGAGTGCTTCTGGAAGCGGAATATATTATTGGCACTCGCAGCACACTCAGACAAACCGCCGGATTGTTCGGTGTAAGTAAAAGTACTGTTCACGTTGATATGTCAAAAAGATTAAAAAGAATAAGCGAAAAAAAATATAAAAAAATTGAAAAAATATTAAACATTAATTTTTCGGAAAAACATCTTCGAGGGGGGTTGGCAACTAAAAATAAATATTTAGCTATGTAATCATATTTAAAAATAAAATCAACATCAAAATCTTGTCAAATGAAATTTAAGCAATAAAAACACTTTATTAAAAAATAGAAGTGTTTTTTTATTAAAGAAAATTATAAAAAAAATTATTTTTAGTTTTTCTATATAATAAAACAAAAAAAATATTTTATTATATTTTTTGTCATTCACAGAAAGCGACAGAATAAGCACAAAAATAGTTTTACATTACAATAAAATTTTATTAATTTATTTTGCCTTACTAAAATTAATAAGCAAAATTAAAATATAATAATTAAAAAAAAATAATTAAAATTTATTAAATTTTTTTTAAAAAAAAGTAAAAAAAATAATAAAATAAAAAATAAAATAATTAATTACTAAAAATTATTCAAATTAATAAATTATATTGAAGTAAAAATTGAATTGGCTTTAAAAATTTGATTATAATGGCGTTTTAAATAAGCAATATATTATTAAAATGCACATAATTTATTCAAAATGTTATAAAAAATTATTTTTTTTAATAAAATTTAATAAAATATATAAAAAAAAGTTTTATTCTGTTTTTTTAACCTTACCACAATCGATATCTTTGAGGATTAGTTAGCGAATTTAACAATGAAATTTTAATATCAGGATTGTTAGCTTCTAAATCTTTTAAAAATTGTTTTGCTGTTTGGCGTGTAGTGGTATGGTCGGCGGGGCAAATGTTTTTTGTCACTGGCATATTTTGTGAGGCTTTTTCTATGTCATCTTCAAAACAAAGCAACATTGGACGAATTACTGTTAAGTCCATTTTACTCAAATAACTTTTTGCTGGTAAAACATAAAGTCTGTTTTCTTGTTTTATGCTCATCAAAAATGTTTCCAATAAATCATCTGCGTGATGACCAAGAGCGATTTTATTGCAACCTTCTTCTTTTGCAACAGAATTTAAAGTGCCTCTGCGTAAATTTGCGCACAACGAACAAGGATTTTTTTCCTTTCTTATATCAAACACTATCTCAAAAATATTTGAGGGAACAAGTATAAATTTGATATTTAAACTATCGCAATATTTACTTATGTTTTCAAAGTTCATTTTTCCGTTTGACAAATCGATACATATTGCAACTATATCAAAGCAGTAGTTTAATTTTTTTCTGATTTCGTTCATAGCGGTTAAAAGCACGAGACTGTCTTTGCCTCCGGATACGCCTATTGCTATTTTGTCGCCACTTTCTATTAGATTTTGGGCTTTGCATAATTTTTTTATTTTAAATAAAATATTTTTCATTTTTTCCTTTTTTAATAATTAAATTGTTTTTAATGTTTTTTTTCACAATTTTTATTTTTTTTTAATGTTTTTTAACATTTTTTAATATTTTCTAATATTTTTTTTAATTTTTTGCGCTTATTTTTATTTGTGCTTATTTTAAAACAAATATAATTTTTTTGCAAGCAATTTATTTGACATTTTTCGCCACAATGTTTTATAATTTATATATCTAGAATTATCGTTAAATACTAAAACTTTTTCGACAAAAAAGTGATAAATTTTCAATAAATTAAAATAATAAATTTGGAGGCGAAATTGAAAAAAGTCTTATTAGCGATTTTAAGTATTTTCTTCATCTTTGGCGGGGTGGTTTTTTCTGCCTGCACAAAAGATACTCCACAAGCCATAATTAATGTTTCATCAGCGGATTTCGTTCGAGATGATTATGTCGAAATCGACTTAAATTCGGACAGGGCTTACGCACAAATCACTGCCAGCGTTGATAATGTTTCCTCTGGCAGTGTCGTTGCAAATAATAATTCAGAAAGTATTTTAAGTGCGACTTCAGCTTACGATGCCGGCACAAACACATCTTTGATTACAATAACTGGTGTTAACGAAGGCGTTGGCACTGTTGAATTGAGAAGTGAAGAAGGCGACGCCACAAAATACATAACAGTGTTTGTTTATAGCGATATTTTGGGACTAGCTCAAAAGACAACAGAACCTGGGCAATTAAGTGACCAATTTGTAATAAGAGGGCAGGAAAATGTTTTAGAGGCTTCTAGATATTTAGAAATAACCAGCAGACCTAACGGCGAAAGTAATAGAAAAGATGTTGTATGGAGATTTTCTGAGGAACAAGAAAATCAAGATGGACTAACACTTGTTGATAACATATTGACTGTTGATAGTGATTTTACAGAGGACACTGTTAAGTTAAAGGCATATTCTGTTTATACAAATTTTTCAGCAGATGTCACCCTTGCTGTCGTCGACCAACTTGCGCAACCTACACTTGAATTTGGCCGAACAATAAGTTTTGGTGATTTGGATGTTTCTGACCAACCGTTTACTTTGATTAGAAACGATGATTCGCAAAGCGAAGCGAATATCTTTGTAAAATTGTTCCTCAACGGTGCTTCACTTGATGAAGTTACCATTGACTGCATTATAAAAAATTCCTCAGGAGCAATCGTTTCAAATATCTCCTGGTTGGAACAAGGGACACAAAGCGATGGGAATCCCGTTTATTTAATAAATGTTGCAGAAGCGAGTGTTCCTACAGGAAAATATGATATTCAGTTTGAACTTACCAGAAAGAACATAAATCAAAAGGTTGTGGCAGAGAGTTTTCAGGTTATAGTTAACGATGTTGTAGCAACTGTTGGTGTTAAAGCCGATGGGATGCTTGTCGTTAGTGGTTCGACCTATGAAATCTACAATACATACAACACAGCAGAAGCTTCAGATATGTCTTACGGCAGACCTTTTGTTGTTCAACTCGGACCAAATACTGTTAAATATGCTTATTTTGTTATAAGTTCAACTGCAAATTTAAGCTCGGAATTCAATGCATATTATCAGGTCGCTGGGATGGAATATAAGCAGATCGTTTTTACACAAAGCGGTAACGGGTATGTAAGTCAATCTATTCCTAATAATGCAACACTTCGTTTTCTTTCAAAAGGAAACTTTATAAACGGTGATACTAGTCCAATTACTATTTCTTCAATACAGTCACCAAATGTCTCAATATCCTTTAATCTTGCAAGATATTATTCTCCGGATGTAAATTTTGACATAAACAGTAGCGAATATTATTTCTCGACTAATGATGCTGTTTCAGAAGATATATTTTTTAGTTTTTCAAATTTGGGAACTAATTTGTCAAATATAATTGATGGGCTTTATGCAGAAGTGGTTAATGGCGATGCTTCGAACTTTACAATTGGAAGCATAAGACCAGTAGAAAATGACCCAAACAGTGCGTATTTCTTGCTTTCGAGTTCTATTAACAACATTTCGTCTGCAAATTTTGATGTAAGGATTTATCATAAAAACGGATTTTATTCCAAACAATTAATCTCAATCAATGCTTTCGTGAAATTAACAGAAGCAAGTGTTGGTTATGTAAGTGGCGAAACTCTTGCAGTGGCGGAAAAATTGGTCGGCAGCCAGACTGACAAAGGTTTTACGGCATCAAATACTTTAACTAAACTTATAATGAGAACTTCCAATACAGTGACTTTATCTCCACAGACCAACAATGCAGTTACATCTAATAATAATCTTGTAAACTTTAAGTATTACGCTTTTGAAGATGGTTTTGACCCAAGCAATATTGATATAAATGAGTCAGGTTTTACACAAGAGGAACTCTCTGATGAGACTAAATACAGCATAGATTTGGTTGAGTGGCTAATTGAAAAGAGGTACTTGGTCGAATCTAATTCAGTTACATACAGTCTAGGAAGACTTACAACAAATGCTGATAGCGAAGGTTATGTTGTGTTTAGTTTTAACGGATTTGATGAAAATCATAATGCGCTTACAATTCGCCGATGGTTTTATTTGGAAAGCTATACAGCTCCTACTAGTTTGACAGCCAATCCTCAAAGCATTTCCTTAACAGCACGAGACACTGTCGGAAT
Organism: uncultured Clostridia bacterium; assembly: GCA_944380695.1. Lineage (GTDB taxonomy): Bacteria > Bacillota > Clostridia > Christensenellales > UBA1242 > Caccovivens. The sequence goes on from CALWII010000066.1 coordinate 7,629, forward strand.
TGAAGATTTAAATCTCACACAAACATCAGTTAGTATTTCGTTCCGTTTTGACGGCAAACCAATAAAACATTTTGAAGAGAAAAAGTTTACTTTTACTTCGTCAGCTGACAAATTAAATGTAAAATTGTCAAATGCGACATCGTCAGTTAATAACTATTATTATCAAGTTGTTAATGTTGTTACAACTTCTGAAAGCTTGAAGTTTGATATCATCGCATACACAATTGGGGCGGCAAAAACATTAGTTGATACACTTGTAGTTGAATACATTGATCATAATGTTACTTATAAGGAAACTATTGACATAAAAATTACAAGCGCAACAAGAGTTTCAAGCGTCGTATGGGAAAATCAGACAGAGGGGGGAATCTATCTCGATTTATACGGTGAGAACATTTCAGATAAGCAGTTTTTAATTGTTACTTCGGTTCAACCAAATAATGCTTATAAGTCAACGCTTGAATACAAATTTTATCCTAATTCAGCCACCAGCGCTTCAATAGTCAAAATAGATGATTTGGGAATTGTTTCGATTGCTAAAAATACGATAGAAGGTGGGACAGGTTTCATTTATGTTTACCCAAGTGATGCTGTTCGACAAGTGGCAGGTGTTGAACAATTAGTTTATTACACAGAGGATAGCCAAGAACCAAAATATGTTCGTATTTCGGAATTAAATCAAAAGTATGATGAGATTAAATCGGGTTATTTCATAGCTGAAAAAAATGGTGATGATGAAACTCGAATCCTTTATAGCGAAATTATTTTGCAAATCCCAATTACAATCGCCGATGGAAGAAATGAAAGTACAGCAAGAAGAATTTATACAGCTCAACAAGTTGCCGAATTAAATCCTGACTTGCATTATGTTTTGATGAATTCCATTGAGCTTTCCAGCGACTATGATAGTAAAGAGAAAGTGCTTAATGGCTCGTTCAAAGGATTTGATGAAAATGTTAGCATTAAATTTACAAACTGTTCGCCATTGTTTGACGAGATTGGTGCAGATGGTAAAGTTGAAAATTTGACATTATACGGAGAGGTTAATGGCGGAGGATTTGTTGCTAACATCAACGATGGAACTATCAAAAATTTAACAATAACAACTTCAAATAATGGCGGAGTTGTCACACCTAGCAAAGTTTTTGGTGGTTTTAAAGTTGATGACATTTCTACCTTTTATGCCGGTGCAATTGTTGGTGTTAATAATGGAAAAATTGGTGCAGTAAATAACGAAGTCTATGTGAAAGGTGTTCAAGTTAATCTTGACCAAAATCAATCTATGCCTTCTGCTTACGCAGGGACTTTCGTTGGTAAAAATACAAGTACAATTTCGTATACTTACGGAGAATTTTATATCTTTAGTAAAGATACGCAAGATGACCAAGATATATACGTTGTAAATACCATTACTGCTGACTATGTTGGTGGGTTTGTAGGTTTTGCTGATGGTGGCAATATTGAACATTGCTATGTTTACAATTATTCGGCCTATGAAGAACAAAGCCAAGATGGGAGTGGAATCAATATTCAATATAAAGCAGATGCTCTTAAAGGCGGTTCTGTTGGAGCTTTCATCGGATACGCTAGTGAGACCAAATGGACATTACAAAATAGCTTTGCGCTGTTAAATAATGAACTTAATAATGTTCTCGGCAATGAGACAACAAATTATATCATAAAAGATGTTTACTATGGCGTAAACTTGTTTTTCGATTCATACGGCACGGCCGATGAAAGCAAGTTGAAAAAAAACATTTGGCTCTCTAACGGCGAAGAAGGCTTTTGCGATTATGTAAGAGGAGGAAAACCTCATTTAAAATTCTATCAAGAACCAATTTTGGACGATTTGTCAGGAATTGTAATTCAAAAAACCTCAAAATCTATTTTGGTGGAAGACGAAACTGAAAATGCAAATCGGGGGATTATTTTCTTCCATAAATTAAAAAATAGCTATGGACTTTCAGAAGCTTCGCAATCTGCATTAAACAGAATAAATACTTTGTCGTTTAAAGAATTGTTTGGTGAAGAGAATATAATAGTTTCTTCAAGCAATTCGGCCATAATTGAAATTGTTGGCAACCAATTATTTATAAAAGATATTGGCGATGTCACACTTTCTGTGTCAAGTCGTCACGATTATTCTTTAGAACCTAAAGTGTTCGAAATCAAAGTTATGTATGTCCTTGAGAATTTTGCAGTTTTGCACAATGGAGTGGACACATTTGGGTTTAGTCTTCAAGAAGGAAGAAGCACTTTAATTGAGTTCTCTGTAAAGCAAAGTATTTATCTAGCAAATGAAACCGAGCCAAGAGAAATTTATTTGCCTAATTTTAGCTATGCTGGCAGAGTTGACACCCCAAATGCCTCGTTTGATGTAAACGGTAGTTTGGGAATATTAAGTTTGCGGGCTATGGACTCGGGAAATACGCCTAACATCGAATTACAGACCTGGGTTGAACTTTCTTCAAGTCAGAATGACTCTTATGCGGTTACAATTAAAAATCATTTTTTAAGAAATTTGTCCATCACTCCTTTTAAAGGTGCAAATGATATATGGACTAATGCTGAAACTTTGAGAATAGACCCTTCAACAACTTCCAAAGTTGAAATCACGCTTTTAACTGATTCAAGTACCGATTATATTGAAATAGAGTTAACTCGTGAAATTAACCAGGAACAGAGTTATCCATTAACATTTAGCCTTGACCAGCTAGAAACGAGGTGTGGTTTGGCTGAGGAAAGCACGGTAACAGCTTATTATTCAAATCAACTTGTATTTAACATCACTGTGACTGCTAGTCCTTATGTTTCAGGTAAAATAGTTTATACTTTAGCTTTTCAAGTTGATGATAATTATCGTTCAAAAATTTCAGATATTGAAAATTACCAACTTCACATCTATTCACATTCTGGGACTTCCTCAAACGAAGGGAAAATTGTTAAATTGGCAGTTAACAGTCAAAGCATTAATTATGTCGATATAACTAATTATAAGTCAGACAAAGTTACAAACACAGGTGGCTCTATTGTATATACGGTTACCCAACAACTTGTTTCGATATTATCTCCAGGTAACTCCTCTTTTATGTATGTCAATGTTGACCCAAGTTACGCTTATTACGAATATATGACTTTGACATATCAAGCTTATGACACAAAAACACAACAACTCAACAGTTCCATATTGACAATAACTAATATGGAAAAAATACCTGATTACAAGGATAGCTTTGTGGTCAATTATGAGAATTTGTTCAATGTCGTCGGAGGTATAGGAGTTAAGCGTTCTGGCGATGACGAAGGAAACTATGTTTTCCGTTTGTATGTATCGCCGAATATACAAGATGACACTACTTTTATTATAACGGTGAGCTTTTATGATAAAGATGGCAATTTCGTTGCCGACCCTGTTAATTATGAACTTTATGCCAGCGTCTTGCCACAAGCAGAAATTTTGGTTGATGGTTCTGCGAGTGCTTTACTCGCAAGAGGGGGTTCAGCTGAATTATCTATTTTACTTGAAAAAGGACAAGAGCTTGATTCTTTATCAACAATCGGGACAAAAGGTATAAGTATTTCTCCTATTGAAACCTGGGCTCGACAGGAGCAAGACGATGGAACCGTTTTGTACACGGGAAGGATTTATGCATCGCTCGATGCCGGTATAATAAAGGGTGATGATACTATAAGCGGGACTTTTGATTTAAGTGCTGTTGTAAGTAGAACACTTAATGGCGAGAGGGAAGAAAAAAGCTCCACAGCTAAAGTAACCATTATAAATTTTAAGCCTGTTAGGGCAGAGCTTGTGGGCGCAGAATATAATGAGGATAATGACATTTACAATTTCACAAGTCACGTTGGGATTACTAATATTCTAAATTTTAATTACATCTATGACCCACAAACCTATGTTTATGATGAGTCCGATCCACAGCAAGCAGATTACGTTAGTAAATTATTAAAGGCGCGGGCAGAATTTTCTAGCAATGGATACCATTATGATAAAGAGAGTGGATTTTTCATTAATTGCGACGAAAATGGCACAATCAAACCTATTTACGAGAGATTGCAAGTAAATGGTTCTTATGTAAACTTTACACAACAATCAGAGAATTGCTATATTTATCAAGATGTGAATATAAGACTTACATATACTAAAACGACAGAAGGAAATTGTTACCTCAGTGTTACAGGATTGCGTACGACCTCTGTTAATTCGCCGATTTATATCACCGTTATAGATGAGATAAGGTTAGAAGGTGATGGAAAAGCCGTACTATATGAAATCGAAACAAATTTCGCTATTTCTGTTGAAATTTACTCTGACCACGATAGAGCTTTGATTATTCAAACCGCTGAAGAGTTTTTAGGTGTTGCTGAAGAGGGTGAAGCACAAGATTATATTCTACTTAATGATATAACTCTGGAAAACTATACTCCTATTTCATCTGAAAAGTTCCGTTCATTTGATGGCAACGGCTATACCATAAATATTAAAAGCTTCAATATGGAAGGTTCTGGTGCTTTGAATTTAGCATTATTCTCCACTGTTGCTTCTAATTCTGTAATTCAAAATGTTACCGTAAATTACTACCAAACTCCTATTGATGTTAATGTCACATCAAGTGGTTATTCTACCATTCGAATTGCCGGATTTGCAGTTGTTAATAACGGAATAATAACGAATTGCCGAGTGGTTTCTTACAATCCAAATGAAGATGAAGATTCAAATCAAGGTTTCTTTGTCAATTATTTGCAAGGTTCTCAACCTTATTATATAGTCGCAAATTCTTCTATAAATAGCCAAGTTGCAGGTTTCGTCGTTGAAAACTCTGGCTCTATAACAAATTCAAAGGTTGGCGGCGAAGATATTATTATTATCGGTGAAGAGGTTAGTGAAAATCCAAACAGCCCATCTGACAGATATTATTACACATTGCGAGAGCTTTCGTTGTTCACTTTGTCAGCACAAGGGACCGTTGCCGGTTTTGTTATTTCAAACTCTGGAGATATCGCATCATCAACCGTATCGAAAATTCAAATTAACAATTTGTCTGCTTCTGACCAGTCAGAGACCGCTGGTTTTGTTAATTCCAATTCAGGCAAAATTCGTGCATCTGCTGTGCAAGGGCTCGAAAATAGTAGCGTAACCGATGACAATAAATATCACCGAACGGGTTCAAGTATTTCAGCAAGAGGTATTGTGTCAGGGTTCGTTGTATATAACAGACAAGCAGGTCAAATCAATGATGGATATTCAAATATTTTACTTTCAAGCAAAAACTCTACGAACAGTATCGTCAGTGCAGGTTTTGTTTATCAAAATGAGGGAACTGTTTCAACAAGTTATTCCGGTTCTGCTGTTGAAGCAAATAACGCTCATCAATTAAGCTTCTCTGGGTATGACTCAAAAGGAAATTCACTAAATTCAGGAAGTATCACTCTTTCTTATTACTTTATTGCCGACCAAGGCAAAGATTCTTCAAGTGATGTGCAAGCCTCGTTGAACGATGCTTATCTTATTCAAGAGGAAGAGGTCGGGAATCAAGATGCTTATTATGGTTTCGTATTTAATTCCGATTCTGGTTCACAAGATGGCGTGTGGATTATGGTTGAGGGTTCGGGTGTGGAACCTTTAAGCCTAACAAAAAGAACTGTTTCACACAGGTATTATGTCGCTTACGAAGGAGCGGAAGAGTATTTTTTGCCTTATGCGATTTTGCAAAACAGAAGTGATAATCTTGCAGAGGTTTACGATACTACATATGGCGAAGAAATCAATCCAATTCTTATTAATTCGGCACAAGATTTTAAAGAGGCTATGGGGGATTCTACTGCGACTAGCATAATGTCTCAATTTACTGACACTGAAATTTTAGGAGCTTATAGATTTACCACCGATATAGACTTATCACTCTTAAATGATGAACTTGGCAATGCGGAAATTCAATCGGTTAACAAAACATTTAAGGGTATTATAGATGGTAACGGCTTTACTATCAGTAATATTTCGCTTTCAAGCAAAAATTCTGCGGTAGGTTTATTCGGTAGTGCAGATGGAGCGTTAATACAAAATCTAAATTTGGAAATTGATTCTGTCGCAGCAGGGTCAGCTGTTATGGTTGGGGCACTTGTTGGTTACGCAAAGGACACAAAAATCATTAACGTTGCAATGACTCAACTTGAAGCAACTGGTCAAAATGATGAAAGAGGAGTTCTGGGCAGAAATGCGACCGGAGGAATTGTCGGCGCTGTCTTTGGAAACAGCAGGCTTAACGGTTTGTCAGTTTCGGGTGCTATCGTCCAGAGTGGCTATTATAACAGTGAAACCAGCAGCCAAACTGATAACAATAAATTCTACTTGTACAGTCACGGCAGTAGCGATGCTGTATGGAAATTTGACCAAAAAGCAATCCGACGCAGTGTAATTGAAGGCAATTTCAACATTCTCATAAGTGATGGCTATTTGGGTTCGGCTTCGTTCGCAGGTGGTATTGTTGGTTATGCAGATATTTACAGTGGTTTAAATCAGGATTTAGAAAATTATGTTTACACACCTGGTTTGACCACTACAGATTATTCTATAAGCAGTTTGCGAGTTAATGGTTCGATTGAAGTTCGTGGCGAAGTTGTCGGTGGTGCGATTGGTTACACAGGAGTTCACACTCGTGTCCAAGACGCAGGCATTTATATTACCAACGCTGAAAATACCACTGCAAAAATACTGTCATATAACTTTATCGCAGGTGGACTTATCGGTATGGCGAACGGCGATTTCTTCCAAGTTTTTTCACAGCACACAGAGGAGCTTCAAAATGAAATCGAAAACAGCACAAAGCTTTACTATCAAGATGGCAATAAAGATGCACAGCGTGGAGTTCTAAACTTATTTGAAGAAACAAACAGCTCGCAAACATACAAGCCTTTATATGTTGGAGGACTTTTTGGAGTAATGGGGAATGGCCAGGTTTATGTCGCTTACAGCAAGCTTAATGCGATCAATAATACCAATGGCGGATATGCAGGTGGACTTGCAGGTGCTGTTTATTCTGCAAATAATTCCTTCATTGTAGAAGATTCTTCAAACGCAGTTCAAAATTCAACAAGTCTTTTACTTAAAGAGGTTTATGTTTCAGGTGATGTCTTTGCTAATGGGGTCGCAGAAGACACCTCAAAAGCCGATCACTTTGGTGGATTATTTGGTATCTTTATAGCTGATGATACAGTTGATGGTAAAAACAAAAGTAGTGTAAAACTTAATATTTCTGCGGTTAATTCGTTTGCGGAGTATGGCATATTAAATTCGGCATACAGCCAAACTACCCAAAATGCGATTAAACAAATTGATGCATTTGTCGGGACATCTAACGATGCTAGCGTCGTTATTACGAAAGTGTTGTCGTCGGCTGAAAGCACATCAAATTATAAGTCGTATGGCTATATGAAAGAATATAATTCTGGTTCTTTGACTGTAAATATTGTAAATCAAGTATTAGATAGTTTATCGACAGATGACAAGAAAATGGTTTTTGACATAGAATCTGTCAGCAGTTATCTTGATGCTGTTGACGGTTACAACGAAACTAACGGTGCATTTATCAATTCTAATGCTTGGAGTATTGAAAATTGGACTCACCTTTCGACATCACTTTACCCATCGATAAATCTTCGACCAGCGGCTACATTTATATATCTTGATCGCGATAACGTTGAACAAGTGATAGGCAAAATGCAAAATTCATCGATTGAGGTTCGTGTGCGTGGCAGAAAAGTTGAAAATGGTGTAGTTACATATTCGTATGTCGATTTAAGTGAGTATAAAGCTGAAGTTTCTGAATTTAGCGGAAGATTGATAGGAGCTAGTGACGATTCTTGGTTTAAAGATGGTAATATAATTTACCCTGATGACTATGATATTGATGTTAAAAACGCAATTTCTTCTAGTTATCCTGGTATTATTATTGATAGATCTTTGTTTAGAACAGTTGGCAATGGAACTAATTTCCAAAATTTAAATATAATTTCCGAACCTGAAAAAACTACAAATACCGTTACTACTACGAAAAAGATTGGTTATTCATTTATTGGTGGAGAAACCATTGTTAAAAATGCAGTTTTCAACAATGTTCGTGTGATATATACGGCACAGGTCAAATTGAAATTTGCTAATTTTGACAATGACAATGACAATGACTATTGTTCAGGGTTGCTCGTTGCTAATGCCGAAAACACCAGTTTTGTTAATGTTTTGTTATATTTTAGTGCTACAAATTTGGAAAGTGGCGGACAGATAGTTACGATTAGTGAAAATAACGGTCCAAGCTCTAATACTGACACTGCTAAAGATTATTATTATGCGGGGCTACTCGCTGGAAAATTAACTCAAACTTCAAATTATGAAACTTTGAAAGTGCAAAACATAACTATAAGACATCAACAAATTTCTGAACACTACGATCTTTTGAAAGTAGATACCGGCACTGGAGAATCTTATTTAAATGTTGGGTTATATGTGGGAGCAATTGAAAATAGCCAA
>CALWII010000067.1 GCA_944380695.1 uncultured Clostridia bacterium
CAATTTATAACTTGAGAATGAACATCACAAAGAGTAGATCCATCGACAAGTGCTTTATTTGACACAGAGTAATTTTTTGTTGTTACTTTTTTAACCGTTCCTGCGGCGGTAATAGCGACTACATAGTTATTTGTACTAGAACTTTCATTTATGCAATCCAATTTTATTTCACTTGTTTTACTAATACTTGTTTTTCGTGGATTAGCATAAGCTTTTTTAATTTCTAAAATTTCCTTTTTAATAACATTATTTTGTTCTGTTTTGGAATTTAAGATTTTGGTTAATTTATCAATGGTTTCCTGTAATTCTTTTAATTCGATTTTAAATTTGTCTTCTTCCAAATTAACAAGTCTTGCTAGTGTCATAGCAAGAATAGCTTGACATTGCTTTTCAGAAAATGCGAATTTTTCTTTTAGTCTTGTTTTAGCCTCAACGACATTTGCACTCGACCTGATTATCTTTATGACAGCATTTATGTTAGCTATTGCAATCAAAAGCCCTTCGACAATATGAGCTCTTTCTTTTGCAGCATTTAAGTCAAATTTTGTTCTTCTTATTATGACTTCCCGCTGATAGTTTGAATAATATGAAATAATATCTAACAAGCCTAATTGTCGTGGCTTGCCGTCAGCTATAGCGACCATATTAAAGGCAAATGTTGTTTGCAGATTGGTGGATTTATACAAAATCTCTAATATTTTCTTCGGGTCAGCGTCTTTTTTTAAACGAATAACTGCCCTCATTCCATTTTTATCAGACTCATCTCGAATATCGCTTATACCGGAAAGTTTATCTTTGTTATTGTCTTTCAGTTCGGCGATTTTCTGCAATAACAAAGCTTTATTAACTTGGTATGGTATTTCGGTTATAACCAATGATGTTTTATCACCACTCGTTTCAATTCCAACTTTTGCACGAATAGTAATTTTGCCTTTTCCCGTTAAATACGCATTTTTTAGTCCTTCCTCAAAAATAAGTTCCCCACCTGTTGGAAAATCTGGACCTTTTATAATAGTCATCATTTCATCAAGAGATATTTTTGGATTGTTCAAATAAGCAACCACGCCGTCAATAACTTCACCTAAATTGTGAGGAGGAATGTTCGTCGCCACACCAACAGCAATGCCCGAAGCTCCATTGACGAGTAAATTTGGGAACCTTCCTGGAAGCATATCTGGTTCTTTAAGTGTATCATCAAAATTAAGGCTCCACTTAACAGTGTCTTTTTCGATGTCACGAAGTAGTTCCATAGCAAGCGGTGCTAACTTTGCTTCTGTATATCTCATAGCAGCTGGGCTATCGCCATCTACCGACCCAAAATTTCCGTGTCCCTCGACCAAAGGTGCTCGCATAACAAAATCTTGACTCATTCTGCACATTGCATCATAAACAGAACTGTCTCCGTGTGGGTGATATTTTCCCATACATTCGCCAACAATTCTTGCTGATTTTTTATAAAATTTTTCTGGTTGAAGTCCCAATTCAAGCATAGAGTAAAGAATCCTGCGTTGTACAGGCTTCAATCCATCTTCGACACGAGGAAGCGCACGATCTAAAACGACGTGTTCGGTATATGGTATCATTGAATCGTGCAAAACTTCTTCTAACGACTTAAAAACTATCTTATCTGACACAGTACACTCTCCTAACTCTTATACTCTTCCATAAATTCATCAATCTTATCGAAATTGGCGTGTTTAGAAATATAATCTTTTCTAGCCTCTATGTCATCCCCCATAAGCGTAACGACCATTTTTTCAGCTTCAGCAGCATCATCAATAGTCACTTGAAGAAGCGTACGCTTTTCTGGGTCCATCGTAGTTTCAAAAAGCTGATCTGGGTTCATTTCTCCAAGACCTTTATATCTTTGAACATTATATCCCTTTCCTGCCTTACTTGTAACGGCAGGAAGGTCAGCATCTGAATAAACATATTCTTCAAAGCCTTTTTTTGAAACTTTATATAATGGAGGCAATCCTATAAAAACGTGCCCATCTGTGATCAGTTCGCGCATATACCTATAAAAGAAAGTTAAAAGAATGGCTCTAATATGAGCACCATCTTGGTCGGCATCTGACAAAATAATAACCTTATTATATCTCAACGATGAAATGTCAAAATCTTCACCTATACCAGTTTCAAGAGCTGAAATAATAGTGCGAATTTCCTCATTTCCTAAAACTTGGTCAATCCTCTTTTTCTCTGCATTTAAAGGTTTTCCACGAAGTGGTAATATGGCTTGAAAAGAACGGTCTCTTCCCTGTTTTGCACTACCACCAGCAGAATCCCCTTCGACAATAAATAATTCGGCTTTTTCCCTATCTTTTGAATACGAAGCTGCAAGTTTCCCTACTAAATTAAAGTTGTCAGCAGACTTTTGTGCGCGAGAAAGTTCTTTCGCCCTTTTTGCTGCCTCCCTTGTTTTTGCTGCTCCTTTTGCTTTTTCCAAAATTATTCCTGCGACTTTGTCGGAATTCTTACGTTTTAAAAACTCCTGCAATCCTTTAATAGCAAGCGTTTCAACCTTTACCCTTGCTTCTGGATTGCCAAGTTTAGTTTTTGTCTGCCCTTCAAATTGGACATTGTTCATTTTAACAGACAAAACAAGTGTCAAACCTTCACGAAAGTCTTCTCCCAAAAAATTGAGTTCCTTCTCTTTAAGAAAATTAATTGACCGAGCATAATCATTAAAAACTTTGGTAATCGCTGAACGAGCCCCCGTTTCATGAGTACCGCCCTCGGTCGTCGGTATGTTATTGACATAGGAAAAACAATTTTCTGTGTACGAATCAGTATAAATTAACGCCATCTCCATTTTAAAATCGTTGTCTTCTTGCTCAATGTAAATCGGCTCATCGTATAAACTGTTTTTGCCTTCCGCAAGATATTTAGCAAAGTCAGCAATACCACCTTCAAAATGAAAACATTCATAATTTTCTGTGTTTTTATCGAAAATTTCAATTTTTAAGTTTTTGTTCAAAAAAGCTAGCTCTCTTGCTCTTTTAATTATAGTTTCAAAACTGAATTGCTGATTGCCAAAAATTCGATCATCAGGCAAAAAGGTAACTTTCGTCCCTGTCAGCGTGCTCTTCCCAATTTCTGTCAACGGCTTGACTACTTGTCCACCGTGAATCTTTCCATCTTCTCCTTCCAAAGACTCAAATCTCATATTGTAAATTTTACCATTCCTATTGACAGTAACATCACACCAACGAGAAAGAGCATTGGTGACCGATGCCCCAACACCGTGTAAACCACCAGAAAACTTATAGTTGGAGGTGTTAAATTTTCCACCAGCGTGCAAAGTCGTGTAGACAACTTCTACACCCGATTTTTTCATTGTTGGATGAATATCAACAGGAATACCTCTGCCGTCATCTTCAACAGTTGCACTGCCATCTTGATTTAAAGTGATTCTTATAGTGCTTCCAAATCCGCTTGAAATCTCATCAATCGAGTTGTCAACGATTTCCCATAAAATATGGTGAAAACCTTTTGGCCCCGTCGTGCCAATATACATCCCGGGACGCAACCTTACCGCATCAAGCCCTTCGAGAACCACTATATCTTTTGCTTCATACTTTGATGTCATTAGAACTCCAAATAAAAATAATTTTCTTTATTAGATTATATCATAATTATGATTTTAAACCAAATTTTTTTTACAAATATAACTCTGTATTTTTATACAAATTATTGTATAAAAATTTATAAATATTATTCAGTTTAATTGAGTAAAATATATTAATAAAAAAGTAAAAAAAGGAATTAAAAATGAAAAAAATTGTTTTTACAGGTGGGGGCACAGCTGGGCATATATATCCTAATTTAGCAATAGCCGAAAGTTTAGAAAATTATGAAAAACACTATATTGGAACCGCCGGGATGGAAAAAGAAATATTGGCAAAAATCAAAGATTTTACTTTTCACGAAATCACTGCTGTTAAACTTGACAGAACAAAACACTTAAAAAATTTATTAATCCCTGTCAAGCTTTTAAAATCAATTTTAGAAGCCAAAAAGACTTTAAAAAAAATCAGACCAGATATAATTTTTTCAAAAGGTGGTTTTGTAGCTTTACCCGTTGCTATAGCAGGATGGCAAATGAGAATACCTATAATCACACACGAATCAGATTTAACACTTGGACTTGCAAACAAGCTTATCGCAAAACTATCGAAAGTGTGTTGCACAACATTTTACGAAACGAGCAAAAAAAGCAACAAATTTATATGGACGGGGCAACCAATAAGAAAAGAGCTTGATAACGGAAACCGAGAAAAAGTTTTAGCAAAACTAAACTTCCCTTCACAAAAAATTTTACTTTTTGTTGGGGGAAGCTTGGGATCAAAAAAAATAAATAATCTTTTAAAAGCTCCTGAATACCTGACATCTAAATATGCAGTTATAATTGGAACTGGAAAAAACAACATAAAAGATTTTACACCACAAAAAAATTTTCTTCCAATGGCATATCTGAATCCTATCGCCGATTATTATTCTTCGGCTGATTTAGTTATTACAAGAGCAGGTTCTGGTGCGATAAATGAATTACTGTACTTAAACAAACCTATGTTGTTACTTCCTTTATCTAAAACTGCATCACGAGGCGACCAAATAGAGAATGCCAAGTTGTTTACCAAACTCGGTTACAGTGAAATGATTTTGGATGAGGATTTAACAAAAGAAAATTTACAGGAAATGATAGAAAAAATGATAAAAAACTTAAATTTTTATAAAAATAATATGAAAAAAACACTAAAACAAGATGCTAATAAAAAAATTATTGATTTAATTAAAAAGTTTTCGTAAGTTTGGATAGCCATAACCTTCCAAATTTTTATTAAATGAAACGGGATTACAAACTGACAATAACCTCCGTTTTGCTTCATCTGGTTTAATGTTTGGATATTTTTCACACAATAAACACATCGCACCTGCAATCATCGGCGTAGCGACACTTGTTCCGCTTAACTTTGTATAACCTCCATCTTTTTTGCAAGAGACGATATCGACTGCGGGTGCGACTACATCTGGTTTATAACTTCTAAAAGATGGGCCACGAGATGAAAAGCTCGCTATTTCAAACAACTGTTTGGAAAAATTGTCATCGTCATATCTGTTGTCATCAAGCCCGCCAACTGTAATTAGCTTTCTACTTACACCAGGACTTTTTATTGATTGAAACTCTGGGCCACTATTTCCTGCAGCAGCGACAACAATGATTCCGCTTTTCCATAGTTCTTCAGCACCATTCATAATAGGGTCATTGACTCCTAACGGCTCGCTACCGAAACTCATACAAACAACTTTGATATTAAACTTTTTATGATTTTCATAAACCCATTGCATTGCATTTAAAATTTTGCTTGAAAAAGCCTCACCTTTATCATCTAATGCTTTTAAAGAAACAATCTCCGCCTTTGGCGCAATACCGCAAAGTTTTCCTGCGCTTGCAAAACCATTCCCAGCACAAACTCCGGTAACAAATGTTCCGTGCCCATTATCATCATAAGCCAGTTTTTTTTCATTAACAAAATCTACAAACTTTTTAATTCTGTTTTCACCCAATAAAAAATCTGTATGATTGCTTATCCCAGTATCAATAACTGCAACACCTACTCCTTTACCGCTAAAAGAAAGCTCATCGCATTCTAATATTTTTTTCGAAACATTCATTAGGGCAAGCGCACTAGAATTTGACGATATGTATTTAACAAAACCCAAACGAGCAAGGTAAATAATGTTCTCTTTTGTTGCTTTAATTAAAAATGAATTTATGAATAAATATTCATATACTATTTTTATTTTTTTATTTTTTAGTACTTGTTTTAGTTTTTCAAAGTTATATGCTTTAACAAAGCATAGAATTTCTTCGCCATAAAAAAAGGCGTGTGCCAACAACAATCTTTGATCTATTTTATTTAAACTCATCTTATGTTCTCAATCAGCTGTTTTAAATTATTATAAGTTTCCATCGGCAAAAACATTTTTATTGATTCAACGCTTGACAATAGCATTTCAACATCCAGACTGCCTTCGTCTTTTCTTTTTCGCACCTCGTCAGTCAATTTTTTTGTTAACTCATCAGGGCTTAATGAAGAAAAATCCTCATAAGCTTGCCTCAGATTCTTCTCGTGTGTTTGTTGAGTATTTTGATAAGCAAAGTCCTCTGTTTTTGTTTCAGCGTCGCATTTAAAATCAAAAAAGTTTTTCCCCATTTCTTCCCTCATTACAATAGCAATATATGATGACAAACATTTTTTTTCTACATTTTGTTGCAATTTTTTTTCGTTTAACATATATAATGATATGAAATTTCAAGATTCACTACCGTTATATCCGCCAGAGGCATATTCCGAGCAAAATAACTCCTCGGGGCCCTCCAACACTAATAGCCAAAACGAACAAAAACAAAACTCTTTATTTGGAGGAAACAATCCATTAATGCCTCTCCTAATAAAAATGTTAATGGGTGGTCAAAACGCCTCCTCTTTGTCACAAACTGCATTAGAGTCTCTTTCTTCATCTGATTCGTCAAATAACTCAACAAGTCAGTTAATGAGTCTTTTAAGTACGATGGCAAACAACACTGCACTCAAAAAAAATACTAAAAAAGAAGAAGTCCCTAAAGAAAAAGCTTTCCCAGATTTTTGATTAATAAATGATTAAAATAAAGAGCTCTATCATTGATAGAGCTCTTCCTTTATTTTACATACAATTAAATCTCGTCTTTTTCCTTGTATTCTGTTTGGGAAACAATTGAGCCATTTTTAAAATATATTTTTCTTTTACAAAACCTATCTGCAATCTTTTCACTAGTAGTTGCAAGAATAAGTGTCGTCTGTTGCGTCTTTAATTTTAATAAAATTTCCTCAATAATTTCTAAGTAAAACTCTGACAGATGGTCAAAAATGTTGTCTATCATCAAAAATTCAAGTTTTCTAAATGAAAGCCTAATTAAAGACAAAATATATTTCTCTTCTATGGAAAGATTTGCCACCTTTTCATCTTTTATTTTTTCAAGCGAAAACTCAATCACCGCATTGTTAATTTTTGTCTCAACCTCCTCTGGCGGTAATTTCCTTTCTGTTAAAACATATTTTAAGTTTTCATAAACCGTTTTGTTCTCAAAAAACGCAGGTGTTGAAGGCACATATCCAGCACTTAAATCTGAGCGAAAATTAACTTTTTTAAGTGGTCTTTCTTTTAAGTATACCTCACCTTTCGTCGCCTTTTCGAGTTTTGCGATAACTCTCAATAAACTTGTTTTTCCGCTGTCATCTTGCCCTACAAATGCAACAGCTTCACCAGGCTGTATTTCAATATTGATATCATATAATGCATAAAATTCACGGGTATATTTCAAATATAGATGTTTAATAGATAACATAGTAATCTCCTATGTTTCATTTTACTATATTTTTTAAAAAATTAAAAACAATTTAGCACAAAGTCATCGGAAATCGGTGCCGTATTTAAAATAACAAAACCGGTTTTATCACTATTTTCTGCAATTTGCCCAGCTACTACCCTAAAAATCAATTTACACGGTTTGGAAACATTAAATATATAGATATCAGTAACTGCATCTTTCAGCTGACCAAAGGTTTCCTGGCCCTCTAACCCCGCAGAAGATACTTTTAAGCTTGTCAAGGAAAGCCAAATATCTTTTTCTGTAATATTTGTTGAAAGTTTACTATCATTTTCTTTCCAAAAAGTGATTTGCAAATCCTGTGTATCGGACATAACTTGTATGTCGTAATACTTCTCTTGGTATCTGCTGTCATTTTGAAAATTTATTCTCATGGCATAATTTTCACTACCTGCTGAAGTAATATTAGAAAAAGTTGCGATTTTGACATTTGCCATAGACTCGCACCCTATAAAAGAAACCAAAACAAAAAAGGGAAAGATTATTAAAAAAAGTTTTTTCATATCAACTCCTTGTTTAAATCTTTCCCTAATTTAAAGTTTTTTAACAATATTTTTAAAATATATTTGAAAAACCATAT
>CALWII010000068.1 GCA_944380695.1 uncultured Clostridia bacterium
GGAATAATTTTGGCCGCAACCGGCTTTGGAAATTTCGAAAACAGCAATTTTATAATCGGTGCAATTTTAGCAAGCTTGGGATTAACAATTGGCATTGTGTGTTTGGTTATCGGATTTGCTCCTGAAATTTCTAGATTGCAGACTAAAACCCACAAATATATACAAGAGGCAAATGAGGAAGATTTGAGAGATATCTCAACCACTAAAGCGGAGATAACAAGTAATGCTGTAAAAAAAGTTGCGAGTTCGATAAAGGAGGGATTAGATGAGTACAAATTATGCAAAAATTGTAATAAGCAAATTCCTCTCGACTCAAACTATTGCAAATATTGTGGTAAAAAACAAGATTGATTTAACTGTTTAATGTGCAAAAAGTTAAAAAAATAAAAACATACGAAATGTTTTTTTTGTGAGTTTTCTAGACAATATGCTTATATTATAAAAATTTTATATTTTTTTTAAAAAAACTATTGACTCTAAAGTTAACTATAGTGTTATTCTTCAATTGCGAAGGAGGAGTGCGAATGTTCAAAATAGGCGATTTGGCAAACATTTCGGGTGTTTCAATTCAAACTATACGATTTTATGAAAAAGAAGGATTAATTGGCCCAGTAGAGGTCGACCGCTGGACAAATTATCGTTATTTTGATGAAAAAAGTATAGAAAGATTGGCTGAAATTACTTATTTGAAAGATTTAGGTTTTTCTTTGAAAGAGATAAAAAATTTAAGCGAAGATGTGATTCAGCAAAAGATAAATCAAACACGCAAAAACATTGTAAAATTGTCTCAAAACATTAATGCGCTTTCTTCTATTCGTAAAGAAGGAGGTAATTTTATTATGAAAAAATTTGTTAATGATAGCAGGGTTGTTGGAAAATGGGAAAAGGTTGCCGTTGTAAAAAACAAGGAAGATTTTTATCTTCAAAAATTTGACGATAAATCCTTATTTAGTTTTAACGAACTATATTTTTTACCAAAAGGTGAAGAGTATTGGGTGTTGAAATGGACGAAAGGAAGCTTATTTATCAAGGACAGAGAATGCCCTTATGAAATAATCGACGAAAAGCTATTCATCGGGATTAGAGATTTGGAAACAGGAGAAATAGATGGTTACGCCGTTTACAAAAAAGTTGACAGCAATATCTACAAAAAGAATGAAATTCGAGTAAAGGATAACACAGACTTGCCGTTTGTTTACGATGAAAGAGTTATTGGATTTTGGACTGTCGTTGACTGCGTAAAAAAACCTGAACAATTTAACCCAAAGAAAAAATTTTTCAAAGACAAATTGTTTTTAAAAAAGTATGCTTTTGAGCCAAATGGAAGATTATTGCAAACGTATGGTGACAGAAACACTGTATCCGAGAGGAAATGGACAAAAAAATATGTTATTAACGAACAAGATTCAACTACGAGCGAGTATACTATTAAAAAAATAGGAAATGATGTTTATATGATAATAGAATGGAAATCCGGCGATTATATGTTTGGCGGAGAGGTTAGATGCTATTATGTGTTAAAAAAAGAAAACAAAAGTTAGATAGCATTATAATACCGTTTTTAAACATCTGTAATAAATGATTTGAAAAGCTTAAACAAATAAACAAAACAAGCGTACGATTCATTGAGAAGGAGAGTGGATATAAGAGCAACAGACGAATGCCACCAGGAATATAGTGTTTTTTGAAAAGTTAAGTGTTCTAAAATTTTAACTTTATAATTTAAAAGCAAATTCCGTAAAAGAAAACTTTAATGCAGAATTTGCTTTTTTTCATTATAACAAAATTTTATATAGTTATATATCAAAGTGAAGAAAATACTTTTTAGCAGTAAATATTTGTTGACGATCCAAAGATATTTTGTTATACTTACGTGCAGATATTATAAGGAGGGGAAGTGAAAAAATTTATTATATCAATTTTGATTTTGGTTTTAATTGCTGGCGCAGGCGTTGGAGGATATTTTATTGGCAAGACCGTCCAAAGCGACAACAAAATGAATATTTCGAATCAAGAGGTTGTAGAGGTTTTGGACAAGTTCTGTTACGGTGCGGGTTGGTTAACAGAGAACAAATCTGACGAGGGTAGCACTACATTAAGCAAAGAAGTTTACGAAGAAGACGTTATTGATTATAATGGACAGGAAAGTTTAATTAAATTAATGATTTTTGTATGTAAGTATACTTTATTAAACCAGGAAGTTAAGCCGGGACAGTATTATGTTTCCGAAGCAACTTATAAATTAGGTGAAAATTACACTTACTCTGGCAAGATGGGTCTTTATTATGAATTGAGAGATAACTGCGTGTTCATCGATTGTTATGATTTCATAAATGATATAACCGCAACATTAATCGTAGACATTGCACCAAAAAGTGAAAACACATATGTGATGAACATTTTGACAGATTCAAGTTTGATAAATAATTCTTTCAATAAAGGAATCACACTGCAACAGTTGTATCTTGACCAATATGCAGAAAAGATTTACAGTTATTCAATGTTTGCCGTAGAAACGGAAGAAACAGATTTGGCGGAGATTGACGTCGAAAGTGTAACGCAAGCGATACTTTATGGGTGTGATATCCGTACAAATGAAAAACTTACATTGTATAAAGAGGATATCATAAACGAACAAAATTACACTTTTGATGCGTTAATGGGGAAACTTGCAGAACAAACAGCTAGGACAAACGGAGTCGTATTTGATTATAAAGAGTTTGTGAAAACAGATGCTCTCAAACAGGCATATTTAGATTTTGGATACACTGTTATTTAAAACAAAACCTTATAAATAAATTAAAAGCTTTGAGATGATATGCAAATCAGAGCTTTTTTTAATTTAATTATTTTATTTATTTTGAGTATATTTTAAAAAAAAGCGTTTTTTTGATTTTTTAAATAATGCAAACTATTTATCTAAAGCTAAAAGTTTATAATTAAATGCAATGTCTGTTACTGATCAATCTTTTCATTGATATCTATAATAAATAAATTTTGCAATAAAAGTCAGGAATTTGGAAACAAATGTTGATTTGATATTACAACAACTGCAAGTCAGGAGCAAATCCCGTTGCTGACTTTTTCTTGCTCAAAAATATTTAAAGTTTAAAATTAAGAAGAACTTTTGTTTTAATGAAAATTTAAAATGTGATTATTTATTAAGATATTTTGTATTTTTTTAATTAATAGTTTGTGAATAATTAAGAAAGGTATTGACATATCAAATTATTTTTGTTATTCTATG
>CALWII010000069.1 GCA_944380695.1 uncultured Clostridia bacterium
GAAAATAATCTATAGTTGAAATATTACGCTCCTTGATATAACTAACTAATGATTGAGCAGAACTCTTCGGTCCACAATCGATTAACATAGTTTTCCCGTCACATAATTCAATCAAAGTCGCATCGCCCTGACCGACATCCACAAAGCTTACTTTTGAAGAAGCAACGATTTCTCTATCATCCCACTTATAAATATACTTTGATATCGGCCTTTCATAAATCAAAACAACAACTAAAAAAGCAATTAAAATTAAACTTAAAATAATTCTAATTGTTAATGATGTTTTAGAAAAATGTTTAAAATTTATTTTTTTCATACAAAATCAATCTCACTTGGGTCAGAATATTTTTTAGATCTAAACGGCTTACGCTTTTTAAATAATTTCATAATTTCCGGCATTGCATCTATTGTGGCGTGATACCCCTCTTCCATCATCTCTTCCAATCCTTCAGCCCGTGAAGCTTTAAACCTTTTTGTCTCTGGGGCAATGACAACATCTGCATTAACATAACCTTTCACTGCATTGCTTTTCATAAGTATTCTAATGGCACAACTTAACACATCAAAAAGTTTTTGCGAATCGGTGCCATAAGTTCTTTCTTTATGACAATCAACAGCAACAACATAGTCACAACCAAAGTATCTGGGTATATCAGCTGGTATAGTGTTTTGCAAACCGCCATCACACAACAACATATCATCGAACTCAACAGGAACAAAAACTCCTGGTACGCAACACGAACCAGCAATAGCTTTAGCAAGATTACCGTGTGAAATGCAAACCTCTTTTGGAGCTTTTATATTAACGGCAACTGCTGAAAAAGGTTTTGGAAGGTCTTGAATATTAATATCGCCCAAAACATTTTTTACTAGATTCTGTATGCCATCTGTTTTTGAAGGAACAAGTGGAATTTTGCTAGTTCTTATGTCCTTTGTTTTAATCTTTTTAGCTTCCTCATAAATTTCTTTCCAATTTTTACCCGCGGCAACAAGAGCTCCAATAATTGAACCTGCACTAGTCCCTGCGATATAATCAAACTCGAGCCCAAATTCCTGCAAGGCTTTTACAACGCCAATATGTGAAAAGCCTCTGGCACCTCCGCCACCAAAAACAAGACCGATTTTAGGTTTTCTTTTAAACATATTTCACTTCCTTAAATATATATTATATCAAAAACTAGAAGATACAATGCATTTGAAATTTGCATTTTACCGCATTTTACCAAATAGTCAAGTTCTTCTAAAATAGAATTAATTTTTTTTAATTGTGATTTTGAAAAACCTCTTGCAAGTTGTCTAGCCTTAACAATTGCATACTCTTTTACGCCCATCAAAGATGCAAGTTCGCTGTTGCTTTGATCTGAAATTGAAGAATAAAATAACCGCCTAAAATGATTAGTTATTAAAGTAAAAATACCTGGTTCTTTTTCAACTAATTTTAGTATTTTAAGAGCCTTGTTTCCATCTTTATTTGATAAAGCTTCTGTGAGTTGAAAGACAGAATATTCCGTGTCTTTATTCACGAGCTGTTCAATAGCGCTCTTACCTATTACATCGCTTTGTGTGTCAAAACAAACAATTTTTTGAAGTTCGAGAACGATTTTTGTGAGAAAACCATTCGTCGAGTTAATAAGTTCATCTAGTGCTTCATCCGAAATCTGTTTATTTTGTTTTGATAAAATAGCCTTAACTAACTTTTGCACTGTTGATTTATCCAAACGAGAAGCATCGACAAAAGTAAAACTTCTTTTCAAGTATTCAAAACTTTTATTATAATCTAAAATAACCACGCAAGTCGATTTAGGGATTTTCAATAGTAAACTTTCCATATTTTTCTTTTCGGCATCTTTAATCGTAACATTCTTTAAAACGATGAGCCTTTTTAAATCACCAATTGGCAACATTTCTGTGGCATTGTACAGTTTTTCTAATGAATAGTTTTCATCATCAAAAAAAGAAATATTAAACTCGTCTACAGTAATTTTGCACGCATTTTTAATCATAGAAAGTGCTTTGTCAAACAAATAAAAATCATCACCTTCTACGAGATAAACGCTGGCAATACCTTCACTTAATCTTTTCTTTAAGGTTTTCAATCAAGCCCCCATACAGTATTATTATTGAAAGAGTAAACGAAATTTCCTAATTTTTGTGTTGAAAAATCGACATTTTGATTTTCTTTATCACTCGCCGTAACAAAATTGTGCGATGCAGAAAACTCATAGCCATTAACAAAAACAAAATCAAAATCATTGCTTGTCAATATCTCGTCAATCTTTTCTTTTTCATTATAACTTATTGAGAAATTATTTGCAAAGAAAATTTTATACCCATCAAAATCTATTATAAAATTTTCTTCATCAACCGAATAAATAAAATCACCTATACTGCCATCGCCCGCTTTTAAATTTAGAGAACCTTCTACTTCTTTTGAACTTCCAATGACAAAATCGATTTTTTGAACACCAGAAACAAAATAAAAATTTTCAAAATCGAAGTTAGGTGTTGAAAGACATAATGTTTGACCAGAAGAACTTTCAATCACTGCGCAACATTCACTATAGCTTGACAATATGTAAATTTGTGAACCCCGATTATAAAAGACAGGTGTAATTGCAGTAAAGAGACAAAACAGCAAAGATAAAAGGGTTGTAATAACATATTTAACTTTTACTGATGCCATAAAAAAATAGCTAGCGACCAAACAAATCATATAAATGATAGTTACTTCTAAAACATTTAAACTGTTTAATTGTATTTGTAATTCTGTAGATGAAAAGAAATGAGATATTTTATAAATAAGGTTTAGCCCAAAATCTTCTATAATTAACAAGTGCCCAGCAGACGGAATTATCATTGAAATCAGCACCAAAACAATTAACATAGGAAACAAAATAGCAAATATAGGCACGATTATCAAATTAGTAAAGAAGCTTAACAAATTTAAACTGCTGAACATAGACGCAAGAAAAGGCAATATGCCAATTTGTGTCGCAAATGATAATGCAAATGCGTCAGCCACTTTTCTTGGCAAAATTTTTCTCAAACCTTTTGCAAAAATTGGATGTAAAATAAATATCGCCGCAACACACGCATAACTCATCAAAAATCCCACATCAAATGCTGACAATGGCGAACAAAAAAGTGTAATGATTCCTGCAACAGATAGTGCCGTCAAACCATCATAATTCCTACCAAATAAATTCGCAGCAATTAAAATTAAGCCCATAATAACTGCTCTAGTAACAGAAGGTGTAAAGTTACAAATGTAAGCATAAAACAATAACGAACAAAGAGACAACCCAAAATTTACAAAACGGTTTACTTTCAATTTTTTTAATATCCAGGCTATTAAGCCGGCAAAAAATGTTATATGTAATCCTGACACAGAAAGTATATGAATAACACCAGAACTTTGATATGCATTAGTAATCTCATAATTGATTAAAGATTTATCGCCAGTCAAAACTGCAAAAGCAACGCTGGCCGTATTTTCGTCCATATTTTCACAAAGTATGTCTTTAACTTTGGCTCTAACTTTCTCATCAAATTTTAAATCTCCACTTACGAGAGTCAACTCATCACCTTGCAAAAAGGTAGAATAAGCGACCGAGGATCTTAATGCCCAAGTATTAAAGGATTTTAGAGTAAAAAGCTCAACTTTTTCGAGTTCACATTCACAAGTCAAAAAGTCTCCTGCTTTAATTTCCTCTTTAGCGTTCCAAACTCTAACACTAACATTGTTTATCTTTTCTCCATCTGCAAAAACATCTTCCAAAATTAAAGAATAACCGTTATCGGAAGACTCCAAGTCATCGCTAACTCTACCGCTTATAGTTACCCGAGCAAAGTCTGGTCCAGAAAAATGATTGTAATGTAAAAAATAAGCACCGTTACCCAAAAGAAAAAAGCACACACATAACATAAGAAACAAAAACTTTCTTCGTATAAGAGAATAAACTAAAATCGAAGCAAATGTTAAACTAACCAGAACAATAAAGAAGATATCGCCACCATAAAGAAATCTGCAGGCAGTTATACCAAAAAGAAAACTTAAAAATACCACTACAATAGGTCTAAAATTTATTTTGAAAAGTGGTTTTATATGTGACAACATCATTCCGAGTTAAATTTTACAAAATTCTTTTATTTTCGCAAAATGAAAATGAATATAAAACGCCAAATTTCTCACTCTAAAAGCGATTAAAAGATATAGATGAGGGAGATAATTATGTCAAAAAACAGAAAAAACAGAAAAAAAGATGTCCTTTCTACACAAGAAGATGACAGAACTTGCCACGATTTTTCGAATTTTGCAAAGTTGGAAACTTCTCAATCAAAATGTCATAAAATGCTAACAGATAAAGATTTTATCTTGCCAGAAGAAGTGCTAAAAGAGTTAGAAGCTCTTGAAATTGCTGATTTAACGGATTTTTGGAATAGGAGTTATGGAGGAACAAACAGTTAAACGCGGAGAAATATATATGGCAGATTTAAGCCCGGTTATAGGAAGCGAGCAAGGAGGCGTGCGCCCTGTTCTTATCATACAAAATAATGTTGGCAACAAATACTCACCCACTGTAATAGTAACGGCCATAACAAGTAAACTAGGTAAAGCCAAACTCCCAACTCACATAGAATTACAAAGCGAAAAATATAATCTACCAAAAGACTCCGTTGTATTATTAGAACAAATTAGAACTCTTGACAAAAGAAGACTAAAAGAAAAAATCACTTCTTTAGAAGAAGGCAAAATGAAAGAAATAAATCGAGCGATACTTATTTCTTTGGGATTTGCAGAAAAAAATTAAAAAACTGATCTAGAAAAAATTTACCATACAAAACTTTATAAAAGTTGTATAAAAATTAATTAAAAATTAGTAAATTTATTTTACTCTTATATAACTATGTTGTTAGGCTTTAAATGTGACTCGTTCCAAATTCAATAAAGCCCTTTTTTTATTTAAACCCCAAGCATAACCAACTAGGGTAAAATTTGCACCTAAAACTCTGTGGCAAGGGATTAGGATTGCAATTTTGTTTTTAGACACAGCACGAGCTATAGCCCTTGCGGATGTTTTGATACCAAAAGTTTGAAAATATTTCTCTGCCAATTGACCATATGTAATATATTCCCCGTATGGAATATCCCTTAAAATTAGCCAAACATTTTTTTGATATTGTGTTCCTTCTGGATTGATTTTTATTAAAGTGTTTGTTGCATTACAAGCGAAATAATCATTTAACCACTCTTTTGTTTTATCAATAATAGGACAGGTCACACTTTCACAACTAGTTTCATCAAAATACATCTCTTTAATTGCATCGCCATCACTTAAAATTTTGATTTTGCCTATCGGTGAAACATAATAAGAAAAAAACATAAATTTCCCCACAAAAAAAGCAATCTTTAGATTGCTTGGTAGCCCATAGGAGAATCGAACTCCTGATTCCACCGTGAGAGGGTGGCGTCTTAACCACTTGACCAATGGGCCATTACTTTATGCGAAATAATTTTAACAAAATTTTATAAAAATAGCAAGGGTTTTTGCTTAATTTATTATTTCACATAAAATTTTTATAGTTACAACTACACCAGTCATAGCACAATCATTAACCACAGAGGAATTCGTTATTTTTTCATTTTGTTTCTTTTCAGCTTAAGAATTTTTATTTTCCCATCAACAAAACTCGCAGAAATAACAAATAATAAATCAAAAATCATTATGATAAAGAATGTCAATAATACAGAATTGGAAAAATTAGTTAAAGTAAAAAACTCTGGCATAATAAGTATAGCTGCAATCAATAAAACTAATGACGTTACAACAGTGGTCAGCTTCAATTTTGTAAAAGGTATGCACAACCATAATAGATTTATAAACCCTGAAAAAGTTAATACAAGTGTTACAAGTGTGTTATATTCGGAGGCAGAAAATATTTCATACTCTGTAGAACCTAGTAATATAACAATGAAAACACAAACAAGCATCAATACTGCCCTAGGAGCCGACTTTTTAAGAACTTGCGGGACAAAATTTCCTTTGATAAGCTCGTTGTTCGGTTGGAAGGTTAATATAAACGATGGAAGGCCAATGACCAAAAGTTCAAGTAAAAATAATTGTTTTGGTTGAAAAGGATACGGGACAACAAGTAATAATGTTGCAAAACACATAACCAGAGTAAAAAGAGTCTTCATAAGGAAAAGCACAGAGGCGTTTTGCACATTATTAACAACTTGCCGACCTTCATTAACAACGCTTGGCAACGAGGTGAAATTTGAATCCAACAAAACGAGATGAGAAATGTTTCTGGCTACCTCACTACCATCAGCCATAGCAATGGAACAATCAGCTTCTTTTAGTGCCAATGTATCATTAACACCATCACCCGTCATAGCCACAACATAACCCTTGTTTTTTAATGTTTTAACGATAACATATTTTTGTTCTGGCGAAACTCTGCCAAAGACGGAAAATTGGTCAGCGATTTTTTCAACTTCTTCTAATGACATATTTTCTA
>CALWII010000070.1 GCA_944380695.1 uncultured Clostridia bacterium
AACTCTTGTCAAACTAAACAAGAGTTATTTTCGATTTAAAGTTCAAACAAATGCGTTAGGTTAAAAGCAAAAATCAGTAAAGGTCCTTATAAGCATCTGGGTAATAGGTAATCTTAACCTCGCTTCTTAAAAATTGAATATTCATATTTTCGAAAAGCGTATATTTATCAGTAACCAACTCCTCGTAAAGAGCGTCTAATATAGTTTTTTCCTCGCCTGCTTTCAATCTAGTAGAATTAAGGATTTCTATATCTGATAAATTAAGTTTAAAGCTTGAGTCGATATTTGTAAAAACATTTTCAACTTTCCCCTCATAAACCATTATATGAATTCCGTAATCTGACCTTATTAAATTGGCATATACATCACCGATTTTTGCGTTCCCGTAGTTATAAAGTTCAACTGCCGCATTAGTGAAAGATTCAACCATTTCTGAATATACAGTATAATTTGTTCCGTTCTCTGCATCAGGAGTTGTATAATCAACACCTATAACATAATTTCTCTCTGCGTTCATTATACCTTCGTCTTCATTGTATTTATAAATGAATTCATTAAAATATTCAGCTTTTAACTTACTGTCATCTCCAGCTGTTTCAAGTTTAAGATTAATTTCGTTGAAAACTTCGCTAACAGATTTTCTCTGTGCAGTTTCAACCCACTCTATATTGCCATCTTGGTCTTGGATAATGTTGCCATCTTCATCTTTTGGCGGTTCACGAACTAAAAAAGTTAAATTTGCATATAAATCATCAATAATTGCTTCAGCTTCACTTACAGTATATTTGGTGCTTTGCCCATCTAACACCTTTTGACATTCGTCATAAATCTGTTGTTGGCCATCGCTAAATTTGGCGAGAATATGCGAAACATAAAAGAATTGAGTCCCAGAAGTTTTGAAATAATTAACTTCGCCAACACTTTCTAATACATCGTCTTCATAAGAGCCCGCCTTTTCAACTTGATATTTGTTATAATCACTCGCCACTTTACTTGAATACAAATTCAAAATATTATTAACAGTCACAGTTGAGTTGTTCTTTTGTGTCATTTCAGCATATTTATCTACCATAAACGCATCGTACAAAATCTCATAAACTCTTGTTATTTCACGCTTAAATACCTCATCACTATTCGTAAACAAATTCAGCCCTTCTTCCGACTTCTTTGCTTCGGTCAAATAACGGCTGTAAGCTTGAGAGTAAACAGAATTTTCTGCAACAAACTTTTGGATGTTCTCATATAAAACTTGAAGGTCGTTTTGGTTTGACACATCTCTGTTTTGTTCCGACCAAAAAATATGTTCTTCAATAATTGTCGTTGGTGTTTCATTAAGAGTTAAAGTGTAATTGCCGTTGCCATCAATGTTTAATGTGACAGGTGAAGAATAAACGGATTGCTTTACAACTGTTTCATCTGTACTTGTTGACTGTTCTCCGCTATCTTCGATGTTGTTCATTTCATTGTAATAGCTTATTATATTATTTTTTATAGAATCGAAAGTCATTTCCCACAGATAAGTTTTCTCCTTGTCTGTTAAAATTTGACCATTGTTATTTTCTTTGCACAAATTTTCGGAAGCTCTAATTACAAGTTTTTCATTAATAGCCCTGTCCAAAAGTAGTTTAATTGCTTCTTCGCCCGTAATTCCATAGCTTTGATATTCTTCGTAGTAATTAGCAACAGCCATAGATAAATCTTTCTTTGTAATTTCAATTTTTTCATTGTTTTCGTATTCAAGCGTTGCAACAACTTGTGAGTAGTAATTTTCCATATCTTTTGTCACAAGAGTACAACCCGCAAAAACAGATACGCACATAATAAGACAGAGCGAAAGAGAAAGTAGTAATTTTGTAAATGTTGTTTTTTTCATAAATCTCCAAATTACAAATAAATGAGTAAACTTTTTAACAAATGTTTTCAATCAAGTATTTGACTTATATAGTATACAATGTTTTAGCCAAATTTTCAAGCAAAATAAACTAGTTTTTAAGATTTCTTAGCATCTTCGAAAAATGAAATTATGTTATCTAGTGTTTTTTGCATTGGTTTTAATTTTTGCATTTTAATTATTGGCAAGTTTTCAAATCTTAAACTCGCATTGTGTGATGAAAGAACACCAACAAGTCTTTTATCGGCAATTTCATCATCTTTATAAAGCACAATATTAACCTCATCTTTACATTTAATTTCCTTAACGCCAAATAAAGAAGCTAGGTTTTTTATATATGCTATTTTTGCCAAGTTCACTGTCTGAAATGGGACATCACCATATCCATCCGATAAACTAACAAATATGCTTTCCATTTGTTCAATAGAAGAAATTTGACTTATCTTCATATAATAATCAATTCGTTGTTCACTTGTAGGAATATATTCATCAGGAATAAATGCGTCAACAGGCAAATCAATTCGAACAGGTCTTTCCTTCGCCACTTTATTTCCTGACAGTTCGTTAACTGTTTCGTTTAATAATTTTATAAACATATCATAACCAATTTTCTCAATATGTCCGTGTTGTTCTTTCCCAAAGATATTCCCGGCACCTCTTATTTCAAGATCACGCATTGAAATTTTAAATCCACTGCCAAGCTCTTTAAATTCTTTAATAGCCTCCAACCTTTTATAAGAATTTTCAGTAAGCAGTTTACCAGATTTATAAAACAGATAGGCATAACTCAATTTATCACTTCGTCCTATTCTTCCTCTCAATTGATAGAGTTGCCCAAGCCCCAGCAAATCAGAATCAAAAACAATCATAGTGTTTGCTGATGGCAAGTCAATGCCGTTTTCTATTAGCGTGGTAGAAACGAAAACATTAAAGCAACCTTGGAACAGTCGATCAATAACACTTTGCAACTCTTTTTCGCTCATTTGCCCGTGCGCTACACCAATGTTGGCCTCTGGTACTAATTTTGCGATATGTGAAGCAATGCTAAAAATCGATTGCACTCTATTGTAAATCACAAAAGCTTTACCTCCTCGTGCAATCTCCCTTTTTAAAACGCTACTAACTATTTCATCGTCCTGTTCGGTCACATAGGTTTGAATTGGCAATCTATCTCTTGGCGGTGTAGCTATAACAGAAATATCTCGTATACCAGATAGTGACATATGAAGTGTTCGTGGAATTGGAGTAGCTGATAAAGCTAAAACATCTATATTTTTTCGCAAGTTTTTTATTTTTTCCTTCGCCATTACTCCAAATCGTTGTTCTTCATCAATAACAAGAAGCCCGAGGTCTTTGAACACAACATTTTGCGATAGTATTTTATGCGTCCCTATAAGCAAATCGATTTCACCCGCTTTCAATTTTGCGAGGATTTCTTTTACCTGGGCAGTTGTTTTAAACCTATTTAAAACCTCTACTTTAACGCCAAAGCCTTCAAACCTTTTTTTCGCATTAATTAAATGTTGCTCACTTAAAACAGTAGTCGGACAAAGCATTGCGACTTGTTTGGAATTTAAAACACAACGCATTATTGCTCTGTAAGCGACCTCTGTTTTGCCAAATCCGACATCGCCACATAAGAGTCTGTCCATTATTTTTGAGGAAGACATATCGTTGAGCACTTCATTTATTGCCTGCGCTTGATCAGAAGTGAGCTCAAATTCAAAAGCGCTAGCAAATTCATTCTCTAAAAACTCTTCAGCTTTAAACATAAAACCGTGAGAGTTTTGTCGCTCTTTATAAAGTTCCATCAACTCAACGGCGAACCCTTCCAGCTTTTCTTTAACTCGCTTTTTAATCTGTTCGAACTCTTTTCCGCCGAGTGAATTTAAGTGAGGAGTGTTATCCCCGCCGACATAGGCAGATAATGAATTGGCTTGTTCACTTGGCAAGTACAATACCCCGCCGCCTCGATATTCAATTACGAAATAGTCTTTTTCAAAATCTGCGAGTTTTAGTCTTTCAATTCCCACGCACTTACCAATTCCGTGGAATTCGTGAACGACATATTCTCCTATCCTTGGCTGATAAAATATTTCTTTTTGACGAGATGATGATTCAATCCTTCTTTGTTTTGAAAGATTATCAGAACCTATTGCAAAAACACCTATCTCCTCAAAATTAAAAGAACTCGGGAAATATTTTTCACTTATATATAGCCCCGGGTTTGTAAATTCATCTTCTTCATAATCAAAAAAATGAAACGCATTGCCATCAAAAAAATTTTTTAACCTGTTTTTTGAAAATTTATCTCCAGCGAAAAGAATTACCTTATTATGCGAATCATCAATAGCTAAATAATGTTTTACATCACCTATAAGGTCGCCAAAAGAGTGAAGATAACTTACCTCCGCCCCACTTGAAATATCAATTCCTCCAGCAAGCGAAAAAATTAAATCTGCTCCATCAAAATTGTTTAATGAACAAAAATCCGTTTCATCATACCACTGCATCACCTTAAAACTTGAAATAACGACATCTACAGCTTGAACAAACCTCTCAAATTGGTCAATAATGTTTACACCAAAATCACTTAACTTGTCATTGCCCTTAAATAAAACCGCTGGAAAAATCTTGTAAATTTTTATTTTTTCTCCGGTTTTCATATCATTTTGATTAAAATATGCAATACTTTCAATAATATTATCAAAAAAAACGCATCTCACAGGTATTTCAGAGTCAACAGGAAATATATCAAAGATTTCTCCTCTAACAGCAAATTCACCTGGAGAAGAGACTAAACTGACTTTTCTATAACCAAAGTCAGCGAGAATTTTACAAAGCTCTAAAATCTCAATTTGTTTGTTTTCCGCAATTTCGACAGGGTTAAGGAAAAATGATCTGTCAAACTTTGTAATACAAGCATTTGGCAGACAAATTAAAAAATTGGTCTTGTTGTTTATATAATTAACCAATGCTGTTGCAAAAGGTCTTAAATTTTCGTCGTTTTCGATTCCAACCTCACGACCACAAGAGATAATTTCGCAAGATTTACCTAGAGCAGTCAAATTTCTTTTTAATTTAACTGCTTCGACAAAATCAGCAACGAACACGATCCCTCGCTCTTTTAACGCAATGAGTAAGGCCTTTTCGCCAAGTTTTGCACCACTGATTTGTTTTCGATTAATCAGATGTGAGGCTTTTAGTAAATTTTTTATTCTTTCCATAATAATAAAGTTTAATTAAAACAATCCAAAAAATCAATAGTTTTTTAGAGCAAATTAATTCATAAATCAAAAATCTTTACAAGCTCATCAGTCGCATTTTGAACGATTTGGGCAAAATCATTATCCATTTCTGAAAGCACATAATCTGCCAAATCTCTATCTGGCTTTCCTATCCCAATTCTCAATCTAGCAAATTGCTCGCCTATTAAATTTACAATATTTCTCATACCGTTGTGCGTTCCGCCACTTCCTTTCTTTCGGAAACGCAACTTACCCTTTTCCAAATCTATATCATCACAAATTACAACGATCTCGGCATCTTTATATTTCTTTTTAAACATTAAAACGCTTTCACCAGAAAGGTTCATATAAGTTTGAGGTTTTGCAATTATTACCTTTTGTCCATTTACTTTGCCATCTCCATATAAAGCTTTACAACCTTTTTTAGCCAATTTGATGTTTAATCTTTCTGCTAGTGCATCTGCGGTTTTAAAGCCAATATTATGATATGTGTTTGAATACTGTTTCCCGGGATTTCCAAGTCCTACAAAAATAATCATATATCTTTCCCCTCAACTAAATGCTTGCGTTCCACGACAGTTCCCTTTCGCACGACAGTATCAACAATAATATTCCCACTCTTTAGATAGCATTCTTCTTCTATGACTGAATTCCCTTTTATTACATTAAAAGGTTCAACAATAACTCCTGTTTCAATCTCGACATCGGCATCAATGAAAATTGTATTTTCTCCGAGCAAAATAACGCCATTGGACTTATGGTAGTCCTTAATTCTTTGCGAAATTACATCAAAAGCATAGCTTATTTGTTCAGGGCGAACGACTTGTAAAAATTGGTCCGGCTCTATATTTTTTCTAACAGGAGCGAATATTTCATCAGCAGAAAGCAAATAACTTGCCGAGAAGACAAACCCTCTTGGCAATTTCATAGCACTTAAATTTCTGCTAGAAAAATAGTCCAAAGCAGAAGCGACAGTATTTTTTTGCAAAAGAGGTGTATCGCCGAATAAAACGATAATGTACTTTTTTTCGGTAGCATAAGGTTTAAGTTCCTGCAAAATATTATTTTCATTAAAGTTATCTAAAATTACTTTTGGCATTTTCCCACAGGCAAGCTTTACCCAATCAAGCTGGCTTTTACCACAAATTTGCAAATCTGAAATAGGTTGTTTAACAATAATTGCCAAACATTCTTCGTCAACCCAATCAAAACTCTTTGCAGAAACGATTGTCTCTGGCAAAATAGCACTTACTTCTTGATTAATTTTTTCCTCCAAAACCATTTCATCTATCATAGTTTAATTATAATGCTTAAATTAAAGAAAAGTCAAACAATTTTTTGTTAACAATTTATGCAAAATGTCAAAAACATTTTTAGCTTTCTCTAAATTGTGATATAATCTTCAAAGAAAAAAACAAAACGCAAGAATTCGTAGACAAATTTAATTTAAACCAACCTTTAATAATTCCCATTTCAAATTTTTTGCTTCCTAACAAATTTTATAAATGAAAATAAGGAGTGTTATATGAAGAAATTAAATTATTTTAGTTTAAAATCACTAGTATTTCCGCTTTTGTGTGTTGGCTTATGCCTTCTAGTTTTTTTGTCTTCAATGCCAGCAAGCAGTTTGCACGCCGCAAGCACTTATGCTTATTCAACCAGCATAAATGTCGTTGCACAAAATTATGATGGAGATGAGATAATTGTTGGCAACACAACTTCGACCCTAAAATACAACAATGAAACAACCGATGATTACACAATCAAAACCGTTAATTGGTCGGAATTAAGAAATTTTGTTATTTCCTATGATACGAGTTTATTACCTTCAAACGCAGAAAGTTATACTTATGCCTACACTGTATCTTGGACACCGAACATCATATCAAATAACATAGCCGATTTTTCAGGTGCAGAAACAATCACCAGCAATATTGTTAGAGAAACTGTAAAAAATAAAACCGATGTGCAAACAAGCATAATTTTTACAATAGATAATATCGCTTTAAGCCAAGAAAAATACTACACCGCATCCAATTTGCTAGTAAATCAACAAAATAATAGTTACAGTCTTCACGGTGGTTGGGGCTTATACATTTTCTCTTTTGAATACAACGGAACAAGCACAAGCGTAGTTTTCCAAGTTTTACCTACAGATATTTCGGCTCTTGCAAAACCAGAAATTATTATAGATGAGATTTCATCAAACTACAATATGAAAAGTGCTTATGTGTTCTCTTTGCCAGAAGAATATAAGTTTGTAAATCGTGACTTGATAACTTGGTCAATTAAAGGAACGGGACGAGATGGTTTGACCTATGTGTTAACTCCAAGCGATGTAGAAGATGCTGAACTCGAACACCCTATTTTTAACACTAATGCATATTACAGAAACGGAATAAGTTTTACTTTCGACACAGAAATTGAAGGTTCGTGGACAGCTGTATGTGAAATTTATCAGACCGCTGATGGTGCCTCTCCAAAATACACTGTAACAAGCTCAACAGTTTCTACAACGGAAGGAATGCCACCTCTCACAATCGTATGGATAGTAGTAGGTTCTGCCGTAGCGGCTGCTATAATAGTCGCCGTTGTTATAGGATTAAGCGTTAAAAAAGAGCGTGTGTATT
>CALWII010000071.1 GCA_944380695.1 uncultured Clostridia bacterium
GTAAAGGGAAATGGCTTGGCGCTTCAATATGCAGACGACTCATTAAAGGAAGATAGAGAAATAGTTTTAGCTGCAGTGAGAAAAAATGGCTTAGCACTTCAATATATTCATAATTCATTAGTTTATGATCGCGAAATTATTTTGGAAGCAATAAAACAAAATTATCAGGCTATTAAATTTGTTAACAGTATGATGACTGCTTATGATAAAGAAATCAATTTTATATATGAAAATGGAGCCATATTAAATCAAATTTACAAAAGACCTGAATATATTTTAGATTTGGGAACAGAGTTCTTCCAGTATAAAGAATTTGTTAAAGTTATGGTTGAGACCGCCAAAAACTCATTAATCAATAATGTTGAACGCATAGATTCAATTGATGACGATTATGTTGATGCTGTTAAAAGTATGCTTGAATTAATTTATTCTAAAATAAAAAACGAAATGCAAAAAGCTAAAAAAAGTGAATTGATTAAAAGCATCAAAGACTTTGATGGAGAGTTAAATTTTTAAAAATATTTGGAGGTGTAATATGAAAAGAGAAGATTTTATTAAGATGGTAGAAGAGGAAATTAAAAAAATTTATAAGTTAATTGAAAAAGAGGCTGATTAATTCAGCCTTTTTTTATGATTATTATTTATAAAATTTTTCAATAAAATTTTTTATTTGTTTAAATAAAATTAAGTTAAATTAACTGTAAGGACAATAATTCTATAAAAATTTAGTCTCTTGTTTTGTTGATAACTATTTCGGCAATTTTTAATTTAAAATCCAGAGAGCTAAATTTAAAGAGGTCGCTATATACAACCAAATTGGGTATAGCCATAAAAGATTAACAAACCAGAGCTTTTGTTTTGTTAAATTAATCAATAGTACTGTCGCCATAAATGTGTTAATAATTATGATTAAATTGCCTATAAGTAACAAATTAAAAGTAAAAAAGGTAAGACACCACAATAGGTTTAAAATGCCGTTTGATATACAGAGAACTGTCGTTATATTGTCAACAATTTTGTTTTTATATAATATTGACAGAACAATAGCAAAAAGTAAGTATATTATTGTCCATACTATTGGAATAACTATGTTTGGAACCCATTGAGTAGGTCTAGAAAGTTGCGAAAACCACTCCATACCGAGATTAACAAACAGACTTCCTAAACCCGCAACTATTAAAATTGATATTATACATATAATAACACTCAAATTTTCTCTAAATATTTTTTTCATGAGTTTATTTTATGTACTATTGCAAAAAATATGAGTTGAACATACAAAACATAATATTATAATCTTCAATTTTTTTAATAAGTTTTTATTAATCTTCTTCCAAATCTGCCTCAAATTTAGTTTTATGTATTGTTCCTATTGGGTGTTTTGGCGGTGCATATATTGAGTAAAGTTTTAGTGGCGTGTTTTGTTCGTTAATTATATTATGCCAAGTACCTGCTGGTACTAAAATCGCATAATTGTCATTTGCATTCCCATAAAACTTGACATCTTGTTTTGTTTTACCCATATATACTGATGCAACCCCATATTCAATCCTCAAAAATTGGTCAAGGTTTTCGTGTATTTCCAAGCCGACTTCTCCACCTGGTATTATCGACATAACGGTAACCTGCAAATGCTCGCCTGTCCAAATAGCCTTTCTAAAATTATTGTTGCACCGTGTTTCTTTATCTATATTAACAACGGCAGGCTGATTCCCAAGATCGCCATTAAGTTGTTTTTCTAAAAGCATTATATATTCTCCTTTTTTTTCAAAATATATTCTTAATTATGCGGAAATGTAAAATTATGTGATAAGGAGTATTATTTTTGATAATTCTTATGAAGTATATTTCTTTTACTGCAAATTAAATGAAAGGTCGAAAACTTTGTTTCACGAAAAAAATTAATAAATTAGAAAATGTCCAAACACAAATCAAAATAAAAGCCCCATTAAATTTAGGGGCTTTGATATTTTAAATAAGATTTTTAATTATGTTTTTTTAGTTCTTGTGTCAATCTGAATAGAATTTCTTTATTTTTTTCCAATTTTTGTTTTTCGGCTTCTACTAGTTTAGGCGGAGCCTTTAACATAAAACCTTGATTGGCGAGCATTTTTTCTGATCTGCTTATTTCAAAGTTGATTGTGTCTATTTCGCTCAATAATTTTTCTTTTTCTTTTTTAGCATCAATTAATTGACCAGTCGGTATATAAATTTTTAAATTATCGCATAATACCTGAACGCATTTTTCATTTGGTTCGCTTTGTATAATCTTAAAATTTTCA
This sequence comes from uncultured Clostridia bacterium, assembly GCA_944380695.1. Lineage (GTDB taxonomy): Bacteria > Bacillota > Clostridia > Christensenellales > UBA1242 > Caccovivens. The sequence continues at coordinate 2,283 of CALWII010000071.1, forward strand.
CCGTGGGACAGTTTTGTTATTTCTTGTAAGTTTTCTTTTATTAGTTTGTCATTTGCGGCTAGCTTAAAATATAAGTTTGTTTTTTTATTATCAGGAACATTATAACTTGCCCTTGCATTTCTTATTGCCTTGATTATTTCAATAATTCTTTCAAAATGATTACTGATGTTTTTAATAGATATCTTTGTTGGATATTGTGTGGTCATTATAGAAAGAGTGTGGGTAGGTAATTCTTGATAAATTTTTTCAGTTATGAAAGGTATAAAAGGATGGAATAATTTTAGCAATGTTTCCAAAACAAATATTAAAACATTTTGTGTGCGAGTTTTGTCATCTTGATTTGACGAAGTAAGGTCGACTTTGCTTAATTCGATATACCAATCGCAAAATTTTGAGACGGTAAATTCGATTAATGAATTTGTTGCAACCCCTAAAGCATATTTATCAATGTTTTTATTAACAGACTTTGTCAATTTTTCTAATTGAGATAAAATCCATTTATCTTTTTCTTTTAAGATTAATTCGTTGATAGGAACGAGTTTGACATCTTGTGTATTTTGTATTACGAATTTGCTGGCATTGTATAATTTATTGATAAAGATTTTGCTTTCTTTTGCCTTTTCTTCTTCATATTTTATATTTGAACCCATATTTGAACCATTGATTAAACTTAATCTTAAAGCATCAGCACCGTATTTATTTATTAAATCGATAGGGTCGACTCCGTTGCCTAGGTGTTTCGACATTTTAACCCCGTGGATATCCCTCACTAAACCGTGTATCACAACATCTTTAAATGGAAGTTCACCCATAAATTTTATTCCAGAGAAGACCATTTTGGAAACCCAAAATGTTATAATATCATAGCCGGTAACAAGTGTTGATGTAGGATAGTAATATTTTAAGTCTTCAGTTTGTTCAGGATATCCCAAAGTTGAAAAAGGCCAAAGGGCAGAGGAGAACCAAGTGTCTAAAACATCATTGTCTTGCTCGAAATTTTTTGAACCGCATATTGGGCATTTGTTAGGAGTCACTTCGCTAGCGAATATGTGCCCCTTATCGCAATAAAAGACAGGAAGCCTGTGACCTAACCAAATTTGTCTTGAGATGCACCAATCTTGTATGCCTTCCATCCAATTTAAATATGTTTTTTCATATCTTTTAGGGTGAAATTTTAACTTTCCGCTTTTAACAGCGCTAATAGCAGGTTTAACCAAATCTTTCATTTTTACAAACCATTGAGTTGAAATTCTTGGTTCAGTAAAGGATCCACAGCGGTCACAGGTGCCAACTTGATTTTTATATTTTTCTTTTTTTACGAGAAATCCGCCATCTTTTAGGGCTTTTTCTATAATTGGTCTTGCTTCAATTCTGTCTAAACCTTTGAATTGGCCAGCGCTTGCCGTTAAACGACCATCATCGTCGATACAGTTGATTACTTCGAGATTGTGGCGCAAACCGATTTCATAATCGTTAGGGTCGTGTGCCGGAGTGATTTTTACAGCTCCGGTTCCAAAACCCATTTCACAATAATCGTCAGCAATTAGTTTTATTTTTTTGTTGACAAGTGGAAGTATTAAATCTTTTCCAATTTTTCCTGCATATCTCTTATCTTTTGGATTTACCGCAACGGCAGTGTCGCCAAATAATGTTTCTGGCCTTGTTGTTGCAATTATAACATCACCAGAGCCATCTGCGAAAGGATATCTGATATACCATAAATAAGTGTTTTGGTCTATATGAATATTTTCATTATCTGAAATCGTCGTTTTACAGCTTGGGCAATAATTTACGACTCTTTTTCCTTTATAGATTAAACCTTCGTTGTAATATTGGCAAAACACATGGCGTACTGCCTTGCTTCGTGTTTCATCCATAGTAAAGGCAAGCCTTGACCAATCACAAGAAATACCGAGTTTTTTGAATTGGTCACAAATAATATGAGCGTATTTGTTATACCAATCCCAGCCGAGCTTTAAAAACTCTTCTCTTCCGATTTTTTCTTTTGACAATCCTTTATTCTTTAAGTCTTTTACGAGGACTTGTTCCGTTGCGATAGCCGCGTGGTCAGTTCCTGGGACCCATAAAGTGTTGAAGCCACACATTCTTTTATGTCTTATTAAAATATCTTGAATAGTATTGTCCAAAGCGTGCCCGATATGAGCCTTGCCCGTCACATTTGGTGGGGGCATAACAATAGTGTAAGGTTTTCTACCATCTGGTTGTGTTGTAAAAAGATTGTTGCTTGTCCAAAAATCATATATTTCTTTTTCAAAATTTTCAGGTGTATAATTTTTTTCCATAAGTCACTCCTAATCCTTATTATACACTAATAATACGGATATTGGCAAGCATAAATCGATAATAATAAATCTTAATTTGCTTATAAAAACGAGAGCATTAGTTATATGTTTTAATTTTCGTATTTAAAATTAATAAAAAATTATTAAAAACAAATCAAAAATTTAATTTTCCATATTGACAGTTGGGAGTTTATGGTTTACAATATCTTAGGTGATAAACATACTAGTGAGGGGGAAAATGCAAATATTTTCTAAATTGAAGAAGAAAATGGATATAAGAAGAAAAGAAAAGCTTTATGGCACACAGGTTGCCGAGGGCATTTTTGCCAGTGGTTCTATCTTGACAATTTTGGGAGGAAGCCAAGTCCCTAATTTAGTTAATAATTTCAAATATGACACAATTATATTAAAAAACAGCGTAAATGGCGTTATTTTTACTAAACTTCCAAATTTAAGGGCTATTTATTTGGGAGATAATGTGAATTCTTTAGATTTGACCCAAATTTTTAATTGTAAAAAATTGGAATGTTTTATTGTAGACAGAGAAAATAAAGAGTATTCTAGTGAACAAGGCGTGCTTTTTAGCAAAGATAAGAAAACTTTATATAGATACCCTATGGCAAAAACCAGTGAAATTTATTCTATTCCTGAAGGAGTTGAAAGGCTTAATTGCGGCTCGTTTATGTTTAATACACACTTAAAAACAGTAAAAATTCCTAAAAGTTTATGTAAAATGCCGAGCGGAGTGTTTTATGGCTGTAAAAATTTAGAGACTGTTTTGTATGAAGAAGGCGCCAGAGAGTTCAATCCTTTAAAATTTGATGGAACAGCTTACATAGAAAATTATTGTGACAAAACGCGAACTACTCACCAGGCTAGTCATAAAACTGATGAAACAAAAAGTGAAAATGTTACCCTTAAAAATGATGCAACAGTTGAAAGAAATCCATTTAGTTGTTATAGAGATGTGATGGACAGAACAAAGTAAATTCTTTAAATTAAAAATTATATTTTATATTATCGGAAGTTGAACTTGCTTGCAAGAGTGAGACTGATGGTTTTACATACTATGTGATGAACACAATTTGTTGTGTTTTTGCGTTTAGCAAAATTAAAATTTAACTTGCTTAAATT
>CALWII010000072.1 GCA_944380695.1 uncultured Clostridia bacterium
AAAAATAATTGATGCTTTATACGAAACGCATAAAATTAATAATCAAAATGTTGACAAAGCACAAATTCAACAGGATTTGTTGGCTGGCAAGTTGGAAAAAGAATTGATTAGTGTTAATGTTGTCGAACAGGCTAAACCTATTATGGCTATCGGAGGGCCAGAAATAAATTTGGGGTCAATGTTTGATGGGCTTTTGCCACAACGCCGTAAAAATAAAAAGATGACAGTGGAAAGGGCTCGTGAAGTCTTAATGAGTGAAGAAAGTGAAAAACTAATTGACCTTGATAATATCAGTGCTGAAGCTATCAGACGCGCTGAAGAAGAGGGTATTATTTTTATTGATGAAATCGATAAAATAATTGGTGTGAGTAACAATAATTCTCAAGATGTATCACGAGAAGGTGTTCAGCGTGATATTTTGCCTATAGTCGAGGGTTGTACAGTTTCGACTAAATATGGGAATGTCAAAACCGACTTTATTCTTTTTATTGCATCAGGGGCTTTCCACGTTTCTAAAATCGAAGATATGATTCCCGAATTGCAAGGAAGATTTCCTATTAGAGTTGATTTAGATAGCTTGACTGAAAGCGACTTTAAAAAAATTCTTTCGCAAACAAAAAACGCCGTAACTTTGCAATATTCAGCACTTTTGGAGGTCGATAATATAAAATTAAGTTTCACGGATGATGCGCTTGATGAAATTTCGGCACTTGCTTTTCAAGAAAACGAAACCAGCGAAAACATTGGAGCAAGAAGATTGCATACTGTAATGGAATTATTGCTTGAAGATATTTCTTTCAATGCTAGTGGTAACCATCCAATGCTTGAAATTATTGTTGACAAAGCTTATGTGCAAAATGTTTTTAAAGAAACAAAGCGAAAATATGATTTGAAAAAATATGTTTTATAAGAGGGGGGGAGATATTATGAAGTATCTAAACGATAAAAATTTTGAAAGTGAAACTAAACAGGGCATAGTCTTAATCGATTTTTTTGCTACTTGGTGTGGACCTTGTAGAATGCAATCGACTATTATTGAGGAGATTTTGACTAAAAAGCCAGATTTAAATATTTTTAAAATCGATGTTGACGAAAATCCAAATTTGGCAAGAAAATTCGGCATAATGTCCATTCCTACATTATTGTTGCTAAAAGATGGACAGGTCGTAAATAAACATATTGGTCTTATGCAACAAGACGAACTGTTAAATTTTTATAATTCCTCAAATTAAAGTAAACTTTTTGTTTACTTTTTTTTAAAAGCAAATTTTAATTAAATTTTATTTTAGTATTGACTTATCTTCGGTTTAGTGTTAAAATTGTCATATAAAAGGAGATTGTTGTGAAAAAGGTTTATCTTGATTTTGCTGCTACTACATTTGTTTCAAGTGAAGTGCTAAATGAAATGTTACCTTGTTTTAATGCCGTCTATGGTAATTCTAGTTCTATTCATAGCTTTGGTAGAGATGCTGCCGCTATTGTGGATAGAGCACGAGACAGGGTGGCTGCGTCAATAAACGCTAAAAATTCTAATGAGATTTATTTTACTTCTAGCGGTTCAGAAGCAAATACTATGGCGATTAAGGGAATAGCTCATTCTTATGCTAGCAAAGGCAAACATATTATTACTTCTAAAATCGAACATCAATCAGTTTTAGAGGCTTGCGAATCGTTAAAACTGGAAGGGTTTGAAATTACATACCTTCCCGTTGACAGTAACGGGTTAGTAAGTATACCAGAGCTTTTGCATCAGATTAGAAAGGATACTATTCTTATTTCAATTATGTCAGTCAATAATGAAGTAGGGACTATACAAAATGTAAAAACTATTGCAAAAATAGCACATGAAAAAAATATACTGTTCCATACTGACGCAGTTCAAGCATTAGGAGCAGTGCGAATAGATGTTCAAGATATGGAAATAGATGCTTTGAGTATCTCTGCCCACAAAATTTATGGGCCAAAAGGTTGTGGAGCACTTTATTTGAAAAACGGCATTAAAATGGAACCGTTGATTTGTGGGGGGAATCAAGAAAGAGGAAAGCGTGGAGGAACACTTAATACCCCAGGTATAGCAGGTTTTGGCAAAGCCGCAGAAATAGCCGTTAGAGACCTTGTTGTGAATCAACAAAAATTAAGAGTCATTCGTCAATATTTTATAGATAAAGTTAATGAAAACATAGAATATGTTCATATTAACGGCGATCCTCATCAAAAAATAAATGGTACAGTAAGTATGTCTTTTGAAATGGTCGAGGGCGAGTCATTGCTGATGTTACTTGACCTTGAAGGCGTCGCAGTATCCACTTCTTCAGCTTGCACCTCAAATGTTTTACAACCATCTCATGTGCTTAAAGCTATGAATATTCCAGATGAGCTTGCACAGGGTACTATAAGATTTTCTTTCGGAAAGAGCACTTCTAAAGCTGACATTGATTATGCTGTGGAAAAACTTACTGAAGCTGTTAAAAAGTTGCGGGCAATTTCACCGATAACTAAAGCGGGAAGGAGGTAATTATGTATAGCAAACGAGTGTTAAATATTTTTCAGAATCCTCAAAATGCTGGGGGAATGAAAGGCGCAAATGGAGTTGGAAAAGTAGGCGGAACAAGTTGCAGCGACATAATGAAAATTTATTTACTGATTGAAGATGGGATTGTTAAAAACGCTAGTTTTAAGACTTTTGGTTCTTGTGCTGCTATTGCATCGACAGATGTTGCTTGTGAACTTGTTAAAGGTAAATCGGTTGAAGACGCCACAAATATAACCGGATCTCAAATTTTAGAAGAACTAGGTGAGTTACCTCAAAATAAAATCTACACTACTATACTTGCGGAGCAAACTATTAAAGCAGCTATTGAAGATTATTATAAAAAATTAGAAAAAATGCAAAATAAAGCGGAATAATCCGCTTTTTTTATTAAATTTAGAGTAATTTGTCTTAATTTGCGCAAAATACTTTAGAGGAGGGAAATATGAAAGATGTTTTTATGCTCTTGGGTTTTAGTATGGGATTAGTTACTGGCGCACTTCTTTATAAATATTCTCAAAATGCGAAACAAATAGTAGACAAGGGAGAAAAAAAAGTTATGAAAGAAGTTGAAAAAGCAACGACAGAATTAAAAAAAGCACAAAAAAAAGCTAATTAAGAGGGTAAATCCTCTTTTTTAGTTGTTTAATTTTAATACAAGAATAAGTTTTATTAAATTCATATATTTTTTTTAAACAATAATCATACAGTCATAAGCAATTTTAGACTAGTTTTCAAAGCTTTTACAAAAAAAGTGACAATTGTTTTTAAAAATAAATTTTTGCTGCTTATAAGTATAAATTATTTATTTTTTGACTTTGTTATTTACTGTTATTATAAAGAGTTGACTAAATATGTAATGTTTTATTAATATATTAATAGAGCGAGACAACAATCTTCTAAATTCAAATTTTTTATAGAAGTAGTTGATTGCTTAATGGTGAAGTGACTATGAAAAAATTTTTTCATCAACTTTGCATACATACAGGGTTGAACAAAATGCAAATTATAATAAGTGCGTTTTGTTTTGTCCTATCATTTTTTTTATTTTTTGGTGTAGTCGTTTTGTGGAACCCTATGGCATTAGAAAAAAAACAGGCAAAGGCCCAAATTGTTGGCTCCGCAGTCGAGATGGGGGATGTAGATTATTGGATTAAGGATCCAAGCTATTATAGCTTGGA
>CALWII010000073.1 GCA_944380695.1 uncultured Clostridia bacterium
AAGTTTTGCTTCCAAATTGTTTGCAAATGTAGAGAGTTTAACAGGAGTTTGGTCTGTTTTAACTGGCGAATAATTTGAAAGCTGGTTGCAAACTTCGTTGGCTGCTAGAAAGCCGTCGTTAGTGTTAGTGCTTTCAAGCATATAAGTAATGTCGGCACTTTGTTCGATTTGGTGGCTATCGTTAATTTTTTTAAATTCCACAAATTTGCTTTCAGAATAACTAGTATAGGACATTTGAGCGCCATATACATAAAATCTTTGGTCTAATACAGATGGGGAGATGTCGTAAATATGGAAGTTGGTGTCTGTTTGGCCTTGGTAAGTGTAAATCAAGTTATAATGCAAAGAGTAGAGACCAAGATTATTGAAATATACTTTAATTTTGCCATCTTTGAAAACAACATCATAAACAAAATCAGGTTTATTATATTCAAGTGTTTCTGGATTAAAGAGTATTGTTGCAGAAGATGTAGAATTGTTTAAGTTTTTTGTTATTGTTAGTTCAAATCTCATTGGGTCATATTCAATGAAAGGGAGATCAAATGTTGAAACGGAACCTGTTGTTGAGCTCGTGTAGTTGTAGAAGTAATTATATCCAAACAAAGAATTTCCACTAGGAGTCCTAGTCACTGTTTGTATAGGGTAATTTATTGAAGGAGCTTCGCCTACTTGTTCAAAGTATTTAGTTTTATTTAACAGTAAAACAGAGTATGAATAATTTTGATTGGTCGAAACAGTAACTATTTCAGATATATCAGGAGAATTTGCACGAGTTACATTATATAAGTCGAATCTGAAATTTATATTTAAAAGTCCTTCTTCATAAAGAGTTAACACGGCCTTTGATGATTCCGTTGCAGAAACGATTTCAGCATTGGCGCCGACTGGTGCGCTACCAACATCAAGCTTAATTTTAAAGTCTGCACTCTTTGGGTAAATCGTGGAGTCAAAATATGTATGGTCGCCAGATGTTAAAACGAGGTCAGAAATATTGTTTTCTGCTAATGAAATTTCTTGACCGTTAATTGAAATGGAAAAGGAGAGGTTGTCAATATAGCAATAGTTGTCTTTGTCCATTTCATCAGGATAATAACGATAAATACCTCCTTCTTCAGAGGTACCATCGAATGCGAGTTCGAAGTCAAATTTGAAACTAGCATAATCAGACACTTCCGTAGCTTCGTTAAAAAAGTAAGTTTCTTTACTATTTTCTTTATTAAAAAACACAGGTAATGAGCTTTGCACTGTTTCATTAATTACCTGTGCATTGGTCTGTGGCATAGTTGTTTTAAATAAAAAGGCACCACCTATTGCCATAAACCCAGAAAGCAAAGCGAGAGCGGAAAATTTTACTATTTGTTTAATTTTGTTCATATCAAACACCTCTTCCGTCAATTTTTGACAAAATTATTTTATCATAGTTTTTCCAATTTTCAAAATAATATATATATAATTATTAATATATATAAAAATTAATTAACTTGTAATAAGAGGCCTTTAATTTGTTTTTGTAATTGATAATGAATAATAAATATTTGAGCGTGTATTAAAAGGTGGTGCATTATATAATTTTTTGAAATAAAATATAATTAAAAAATAAATTAAACCAAATTATTGAACATTTGTTTTAAAGAATATATAACGCAATAAATTGTTTGCATTAAATCGATTCTTTAAATATTCTAAATTTAAAGTATGATTAATTTATTAATTTTCTATAAATTTTTTAAAAAATAAAAATAATAATTTTTTTTTAAAAAAATAGTGAAAATTTTAAAAAAAATAATAAAAATGTTTTATTTTATTGAAAAAAAATTATTTTTAATTTATTATATAAGAGTAATACGACTTTCACAATTTCTAATAAAACTGAATAGCATAATTGTAGTTTTATGTATGGAGGGAGAAATGACGATTTCATTATGTATGATTGTTAAAAATGAAGAAGATGTTTTAGCCAGAATTTTGTCGCAAGCAAAAAAATTTGCAGACGAAATAATCATTGTTGACACAGGGTCAAAAGATTCTACGATTGAAATAGCAAAGAAATTTACCAATAAGGTTTACAATTTTAAGTGGGTGGGGGATTTTAGTAAGGCTCGAAATTATTCTTTTTCTTTTGCGACCGGTGATTATATAATGTGGCTAGATGCTGATGATTTTATTTTAGATGAAGATGTTGAAAAAATTAACAAATTAAAAGCAGGTAAAATGACAGCGGACATTTATATGTTTGAATATGTTTTAACTCACGAAGCGGATATGACTCCTATTTTTAAGTATATGAGAGAGAGGTTGTTTAAACGAAGTAAAAACTATTTATGGACGGACCCTGTGCACGAACTTATTTGCTTGGAGGGAAAAATTGAAAAACTTGATATTCGTGTCTATCACGAAAAGATTCATCCAGCACCGTCTGGAAGAAATTTAAAGATTTATCAAAAACTTAAACGCCAAAAGATTAAATTGTCAGCAAGACAGCAATTTTATTATGCCCGTGAGCTGATGTTTAATGGTTATTATAAAAAAGCAATTTCAGAGTTAAACAAGTTCATCAAAAGAGACGATGGTTGGGTGGAAAACAAAATTCAAGCGTGCATTGACAAAAGTCTTTGTTTTAAATCGCTTTCCAACAACGAGGGCGAGTTTGAAAGTCTGGTCGAGTCGTTTAAGTTTTCGGTACCAAGAAGCGAAGTTTCATATAGGCTTGGAAATTATTTCTTAAATTTAAAAAAATATGATGAGGCAGAATATTGGTATTTGCAAGCATACGAAAAATCAGAAATTGTAGATAACGGTGCGTTTATCGAACGGGATATGCACGACTTTCTACCGTGTTTGCAACTTTGCTATGTGTGTTTTTTAAAAAAAGATATACAAAAGTCTTTCCATTTTCATCAACTTGCAAAATCTATAAGGCCAAATAACGCTATCGTTTTAAAAAATGAAAATTTCTTTTTAAATTATTTTGAAAAAATGCATAAATAATTTAAACTCTTTTTAAATAATGTTTGGAGGGCTTATGGCAAAATTCATTTGTGCAGTTTGTGGTCATATCTATGAAGGAGATGTATTGCCGGAAGACTATGAATGCCCTGTTTGTAAAGTTAGTGCAGAGTTTTTTTCTGAAATACAACCTGCCGAACGGGAAGAAACAGTGTTTATAGAAGTCGATGACGACAATCCGAGCATAATGCGTGACCCTTCAAAATGCGTATCTTGTGGGAATTGTAAATCCGTTTGCAGATATAAACAGGGGGTTTACGGATATTACGACATTCAAAAAATCAAATGCAGGTCTATATGTATCGACTGCGGACAATGTACTTTGAATTGTCCCAAAATGGCTTTAAATTACAAGGAAGACTACAAGAAGCTAAAAGCATTAATTGAAAACAAACAAGGCAGGGTTTTTGTTTTTCAAACCGCACCAGCTACACGGGTGGCTTTGGCGGAGGAATTTGGCGGTGATGCCGGAGAGATAAACACAGGAAAACTTGTTTCAATGCTTAAAACTCTTGGTGCAGATTATGTTTTGGACACAACTTTTGGTGCTGATATGACTGTTATGGAAGAGGCGAACGAATTTCTTGAACGATTAAAATTTAATAATAATTTACCCTTGATGACTAGTTGTTGTCCATCTTGGGTTAAGTTCGTTGAAATTTTTTACCCTAGATATATAAAAAATCTTTCTACTGCGAGAAGCCCAATTTCTATGCAGGGTAGTTTAATTAAAACATATTTTGCAAAAAAAATGGGGATTGACCCTAAAAATATCGTGAGTGTTTCAATAACTCCTTGTACGGCGAAAAAGGCTGAAATTAAAAAATATAATGATATAGACTTTGTTATACCTGTTAGGGAGTTGGCAAAATGGTTTAAAGAAAAAAAGTTGAATTATTTTAACTTAAAAAATGCCGATTTTGATTCAATAATGGGGACAGGCAGTGGCGCTGGAATGATTTTTGGGACATCGGGTGGAGTTATGGAGGCGGTTTTAAGAACGGCGTATTTTTTAAGCACAGGAAAAGATATGCAAAATTTAGAAATCAAAGAAGTCAGAAATCTTGATGGATATGTTGAATCTCAACTCGATTTTGCGGGGAAAAAGCTGTCTCTTGTTTCTGTTTCTGGCACAGTTAATGCTCGAAAGTTGTTTGAAGAGATAAAGAGTGGAAAAAAGTTTGATTTTGTTGAAGTTATGGCCTGTTTAGGTGGTTGTTTAGGTGGTGGTGGTCAGCCAATTAATATAAAACTTTCACACGAACAAACAAGAATAAACAGAAGTAAAGCTCTTTATAAGTTGGATTCTGAAGCTACAATTCGTTTTTCATATAAAAATCCCGAAGTAAAAAACGTGTATAAGGAATTTCTTAAAGGTTTTAAAAGCCCACTTCTTCACACGACATATCAAGATAGGCACGACCTGTTAGGAGAATAAATTAT
>CALWII010000074.1 GCA_944380695.1 uncultured Clostridia bacterium
ATGAATCTTGCAAAAACTTTAAACAGAACTAGTTTAAGTTGCTTTTTTGAAAAAAAAATGATATAATTGCAAATATTGGAGGTTTAACAATGGATGAATCAAAGCTTTTAAAATTGTCAGCGAAAGAATTGACTGACCTTGGCGTATGCCCAACCTGCCTTAACCGCAAATATAATGGAGCAATTTTTGGCGACGAGACAAAACTTAAGCTTTATGAAGATGAAGATATTGATTGCTTGTTTGTCGCAAATCCAAGAGCTGAAGGTCATATGATGATTTCTTCTCAAACTCATTATCATGACATGAGCGAAGCACCAGATGAGTTAAACGAAAAAATCATAAGATTCGCAAAGCAATTTATGATAATCATAAAGCAAGTTTTTGGTTGTGAAAGAGTTTATCTTTGCACAATGAGCGATGGCCCAATGAATCATTATCATGTTCAGTTGATACCAAGATACAGCAGCGAAGAACGCGGCTCAAAAAATTTTGTAAAACCACGCAAACCCTACATCTATGACGAACCAAAAATCAAAAAAGTTAGAGAATTGATAGCGCTCTACGCAAAAACTGCAACTAAATAATATTGAAGTATGTATGTTTCGCATTATTGCATTGCATGGAATGTCTTCCCCATTTGAAAAGTGCTGGTTTGAAAACACAATCTCAGCTTTGGGAAAATTGGAAGGTTGTGAATAAGAACAATTTATAGACAAAGACAATCGTCTAATATGTGCTATTGCTGTTGGCGAGACGGGCGAACCTACATACCCTACTCCACGAAAAAAACTTGAAGACATTATGTGCATAATTAAAACCTAAAAGTTTAATAGAAGATTGAAAGTTTTAACAATTAAATAAAGATTTATAAGATGTTTTGGACGTGGCTATCGGCGTGATTGTAGGCTCTGCTTTTTCAGCTATTGTTACAGCACTGACAAACGGAATAATTATGCCTCTTATAAATTTGCTTTTATCTTTGGGTGGGAGTGGCCTGGACAGCGTCTTTACTGTTTTAAAAGGTGTTTATGATGAAAAAGGCAACCTTGACCTAACAAACAGCATCTATATTGACTGGGGTGCTTTTATCACTGCTATCATAAATTTTCTGATTATTGCTATGACGGCGTTTATCATCTTACGTGTTGCAATGAATGCTCGCGGCTTTCTGACCAAAGGACATTTGTCAAAAGAAATGAAAGAACTGCTTATTTCTCGCGGGGTTGACTTGAAAAACAAAGAACAAGTCAAAGTAGAACTTGTCAAGATTGAAGAAGAGAAAAGGCTAAAGAAGCTGAAAAAAAAGAACAAGAAAGATTAAACTCAACACCTGTGCTTTTGAAAGAAATCAGAGATTTGCTCAAAAGTGCAAGCAACTAGCAAAAAAGAAAAAAGCCAAAAAAGAAAATGCTCAAATTGAAGACAGATAGTTAAGAATGAAAAATGGACTTTATTAAAGCCCATTTTTTTATCTCTCAGACTGTCTGTTTTTAAGTCCAAAAACTGGATTAATCTTTTTTTTTGATTTAAAATGCAACAAATCTATCTCAACCTGCTCAATTTTTGCCTTTTAAATGATATCTTTTTTTTCTCAAAATCTATCACCCCTTCTTGTTTTAGTTTGCCCGCCAACGCAAGCGTAAGTCTACGAACATCTAGACTTGCGTTTTTTGTTTGTAAAATATCCAATTTTACAAAAATATGTAATATTCTAATTAATGTAGTTAAATAATGAAGGAATAATGGTTATCAAGAATTGCATTTAAATGGCTTAGAACTAAGAGAATTATTTAAAAATTCTTTTTACTGTACAGGTAGACATCATGGAACAATAATTGCCTTGCCTATTCCTGTATATTTAGAAACTTTAAATATAAAGAATGAAGAAACTTATAGAATTTTTATAATGAATACTACTGCAAAATAATGGAAGAAAAAACTGACGCAGATGTAACTTTTTTTGGTCATACTACATCAAAATTTTCAAAATTTTTTACTGAAGAAGTTTTGCATATTCCTAAATGTCCTTTATGTAATAGTGAAATGAAACTTCGCAATAGTCAATATGGTGAATTTTGGGGTTGCTCTAAATATCCAGATTGCAAAGGAAAACTACAAATTGGTATTATAAAAAAAGCCTATTAGTGTAGAAAGGCAAGCACAAGTTTAGTGTTTGCTTTAATTTTATTTACATATACAACTCCACCACCATATCAATCATTTCTGGTTGGGGTTTGTTTTGGATTATGTATGGTAGTTTATAAATCTTAGTGCTAAATGGAGTTTTAAACTCATTAGTTGTTTTGTTTGTTGGACTATTAAAATATATTTGCATTTTATCGTCAAATAAGATTATTTGGTTTACAATATAATTTATAAGTAGTTGTGTTTCTAGTTTTAGGGCATCGTTAAGATAAGTAACGATGTCTTCTTTTGTAAGTTTGAAATTAGTTTTAACTTTTTCAACTATTATTTGTTTCTCAATATCTTCAAGCTTGTTTTCAAGTTCAATCATTCTTTTATTTGTGGTGTTATTGATAACTCCTTGCTCAACTGCTTTCATGATGTTATCGAATGTCTTTTGAGTTTCAATTTTCTCTTTATTTAAACTTGTTAAAAGTGTGTTGCCACAATCTTCGCTTTCTTGAACTTTTAAAATGTTGTTTATCATTTTTTCAATAGTTTGCGGTTGGTTTAGTTCTTTTATCAAAATATCTATAGCAAAGTTTTCTAATATCTCTTTCCTTAATGTTTATTTATTGCAATTTGCTGTATGTCTTTTTCTTCCTAAACATTTGTAATATCTTCTTTTGTTTCTTTTAAAAGTTGACGATATTTATGTGAATAGATTATAAGTTGATATAAATCAATTGCTATTATTAAACTGCAAGGGATTGCCACCAAACTTATTACACCAATCGGAGAAGTGATGAAGGTTATAAGGTTGGTTAAAAAATTATCTTCTTCCACCCATTTGCCGGTCACATATTTTTCATAAATAAGCACACTGTCTTCATCTAAGTTATTTGTGCCTTTCGTTGTAAACCAGCGATTATTGTTTGTGTCAAGTGTTATACTCACAATCTCGTGAAAGACAATTCTTCCCGACGGTCTTGCGGTTGGATAATTTTCTTCTGTCACCATTGAAGGAATGGAACAGTTAGGGTCTTTAAATTGATAAAAAGCAATATAGTCACCAACTTGTAATTCATCGGTGTTAGTTGATTTAACAAAAAATTCATCTCCAATGCGAAAGCCTGCATCTTGCATTGAGCCAGAAATTATACGCATTTGAGTATAGCCAAAAATAGAGGCTACACCTGTTTGAATTTTAGAAATAACAATTGAAAAGGTAAAAATGGAGGCAAAAATAATAAAAGGAACAAAAACAATATTGAAGATTAGTTCTATAATTCCACCTATCTTCTTTGATTTAGTGCCATTATTATTCTTAACTTTACTTTTTGCTCTTTGCATAGAATATATTATATATAAAATCTACTTAAATTTAAAGAGAAAACAGCCAACTTTTCATAATTTTAAATTTGTATATAAAATACTTTTAAATAATAAGAATGGAAAATCAAAACGATGACCAATATTGTTTTAATTAGTTTATGTGTTTTAAAAGAGAAAAGAAACAAAATTTAAGAAAATTTATAATCACAAAGAGTATATTTTAAAAAAATTTTAATTCATACTCTTATTTATAAAACAAAAAAAGGCATTTAAGCCTCTTTCTGCTTTATCTAAATTTAAAATTAAGCGGTTTGATCAAGAAGAACATGGATATTAAATTGGATTGCTTCTTCAACTTCTGTCAAATTATCAAGCCCTTCATTTGCAGCAACAACAATGTAGAATGTTCCTGTTCCTGGAGTGGACTCGTCAGTTGCAGCTTGAAGTTCAACTTTAGCACCAAGCGCTGTATTATTTGTGAGAGCTGTTAATCCCCCTCCCCAGGTCTCACCATAATAAATTGTAAGTTCTGTGTTGTTTACAACATCTGCTGAAATATGTGCATAAACAATTTCGTCAGATTCGTTTGAGAACTCAAACTTATAGGCATAGTAGTT
>CALWII010000075.1 GCA_944380695.1 uncultured Clostridia bacterium
ATAAAAAATTCCATTTGAAGAGTGTGCAATTTGAAAATCAATTAATGCACTAAAAAAATTGCCCAAGTGGAAAAAACCTGTCGGACTTGGTGCAATTCTCGTCACTTCTGCGCCCAATGGTAATGCGCGTGGCGGATACTTCTTTTCGATTTCTTCGACGCTGCAGGTGTTTGGAAATAATAAATCTGCTAAACGCTTGTAATCCATAATAACTCCTAAATCAAATCATCAAGTTCTTCATCAATTTCCGTGATAGCAACTTCATCATCTGGCACCGTCTTTTTAGGTGCTTCATACTTAACTTTTTCCTCCAATCCAACAAAAGTAGTATACTGTCCAATCCAGCGCAATTTAATGCTACCTGTGGCGCCATTTCTATGCTTTGCAAGAATAAGCTCGACAACGCCTGGCTCATCTTCTGTTGGCACATCGTTATATTTTTCTGGATTATGCAAAAACATAACAATATCTGCATCTTGCTCGATCGCTCCGGAATCACGCAAATCTGAAAGTTGAGGTCTGTGGCCGTCTCTCTTTTCTATATCACGAGAAAGTTGAGAAAGCACGATTATAGGAACATTAAGCTCTTTAGCCGCAACCTTTAAATTTCTTGATATTTCTGATATTTCGCCCTGTCTGTTTTCTTTACGCTTGTTGTCGGATGTCATCAATTGAAGATAGTCTATCATAATTAAATCTAGTCTTCCCTCTTTTGCTTTCAACCTTCTACATTTTGACAATAGTGATGCGGGAGTGGTTAAACTTGAGTCATCGATAAAGAGCTTGGAACTTTCAAGTTGTTTTGTAGCGGTCCAAATTCTTTTCCATTCATCACTCGACATTTTTCCTGTTAGCGCATTTTGCATAGGAACTTTGGCGATGGAACACAACGCCCTTTGAGTCAACTGTTCTTTACTCATTTCCAACGAAAACACTGCACAACTTTTACCCTGATTTATTGCTATATTTGTGACAACATTCATTGCGAAGCTTGTTTTACCCACGCTAGGTCTTGCTGCGAGCAGAATTAAATCGCTGTTTTGAAGCCCATTCGTAATGTTATCCAAATCTCTAAATCCTGTTGGTATTCCTCTTAAAGCGGCTGGGTCTTTTGAAATCTTGTCAAATTTGTCGATAACAGATTTAATCGCTCCGTTAGGTTTTCCAATATGCTCTAATTGAGAAATCTCCTCTTTTTCTGAAATGCCGTAAACCTCCGCCTCGGCAAAAGCCAACACGCCTTCTCGGTCTTCATCAGAGTAGGCCTTTTCAATAATATTTTGTCCGCTTTTTATCAACATTCTTCTTACAGAGTTGGTTTTTACAATATCAACATAAAACTTATAGTTTACTGCAGATGGCACAACATTTGATAAAAAATTTATGTAATCGACTCCTCCAACAGCCTCGATTTTTCCTTCTCGCTCTAATTCTTCTGTAAGCGTAACGAAGTCTATTGGCATATTTTTTTGAAAAACTTTGCCCATCGCCTGAAAAATACTGCGGTGAGAGTCAGTGTAAAAATCATCTGGTTTTAGCATTGACATAATCTCGGTCTGGCACATAGAATCAATTATCAAACAACCTAAAACGGCTTGTTCGGCATCAAGATTGTGCGGCATCATTTTATAATCTGGCATAAGTAACTCCTTTTACTCTGAATAGATATCCTTCTTTTTGGGTTGACTTTCTTCTTTTTCTTTTTCTTTTTTGTCTAGTTTAGCACAAATCCACAGAAATACCAAAT
The DNA here is from genome assembly GCA_944380695.1 of uncultured Clostridia bacterium. GTDB lineage: Bacteria > Bacillota > Clostridia > Christensenellales > UBA1242 > Caccovivens. The sequence continues at coordinate 1,748 of CALWII010000075.1, forward strand.
ACATAGCTCCCGCAAGAACAACGCAAATGATGATGTTTGCCCATTGAGGTATGTTTGTGTAAGCAATAAGAAGTCCTGCAACTACTAACGCAACAACGAAGTATGCAACGACAAACCAAACAAATCTTCTCATAGTTTTTTTAATCGGTCGCCTATCTTTAGGTTCAAGCATTTTAAACCTCCTAATTAATTATATTTCTCCTCGCAAAGCTTTTCCTTTTTCTCTTAAACGCATGGTATGGTCGAGTATAATTTTTCGAATTCGAATATTTTTTGGCGTAACCTCCAGAAGTTCATCATCTGCCAAGAACTCGATGGACTCTTCAAGGCTTAAATTTTTTGGAGGAACGAGCCTTAATGCGTCATCTGCACCAGAGGACCTCATATTTGAGAGATGTTTCTTTTTGCAAACATTGACAACGATATCTCCGCCTTTTGGGTTTTGTCCTACGACCATTCCGGCATAAACTTTGACACCTGGTCCTATAAACAAATCGCCTCTCTCCTGCGCATTAAAAAGCCCATAAGTTATTGCTTCTCCGTTTTCATGAGCAATAAGCGAGCCGTACTCTCGCCTAATAATTTCGCCCTTGTATGGTTGATAACTGTCGAAAATTGAATTTATAACAGCTTCACCTCTTGTATCAGTCAAAAGCTCACTCTTAAAACCAAACAAACCCCGTGAAGGAACAAGAAATTCCATTTTCATTCTTCCGCCTTGCGGGTTCATCATAACGAGGTCACCCTTGCGTTGCCCCATTTTGTTCATAACAACGCCAACGCAATCTTCTGGGACATCAAGGAACAACCTGTCAATAGGTTCACACTTTTTGCCATCAATTGTTTTATACAAAACCTTCGGCATAGACACTTGAAATTCATAGCCATCTCGTCGCATATTCTCAATTAAAATTGAAAGGTGCATTTCACCTCTACCCCGAACAATAAAAGAATCAGCCGTCTCACCATCTTGAACTTTTAAAGAAAGGTCTTTAACTGCTTCTTTTTTGAGTCTATCTCGCAAATGACGGCTAGTAACAAACTTACCTTCTGTGCCGGCAAAAGGAGAGTTGTTAACAAGAAAGGTCATTTCGATGCTCGGGTCAGCAATTTTCACGAACTCCACTGGCTCCAATTTTTCTTCTGCGCATATCGTATCACCTATCGTTACATTTTCAAGCCCTGCCACACAGACTATTTCTCCCATTTCTGCTTCTTTTACAGGAACTCTTTTTAGTCCCTCAAAGACGAGTAGGCTGACTATTTTTGCTTTTTGAAACTTTGTTTTATCAAAATAATTGCAAACGACAATATTTTGTCCTTCTTTAATTTTTCCTCTTGTAATCTTTCCTACTGCAAGCTTGCCGACATAATCGTTGTGTTCTGCCGAAGAAATTAAAAGTTGTAAAGGTTGTTCAACATCGCCACTAGGTGCAGGAATAGAACTTAAAATAGTCTCAAACAACGGTGTCAGGTTTTCACCTGTTTGATTTTGGTCTAAACTTGCCGTTCCGTTCCTTGCCGAACAAAAAACAAACGGTGAATTAAGTTGGTCCTCGTTCGCATCAAGCTCTAAAAATAATTCTAGCACTTCATCTATAACTTCTCTTATTCTCGCATCTGGTCTATCTATTTTATTGATCACAACTACGACACTTAAATTGAGGTCCAATGCTTTCTGTAGAACGAATCGTGTTTGAGGCATAGGCCCCTCATAGGCATCTACGAGTAAGAGAACCCCATCAACCATTTTTAAAACTCTTTCTACTTCGCCACCAAAATCGGCGTGACCCGGAGTGTCGATGATATTTATTTTTGTTCCATTATAAACGCAAGAGGTGTTTTTTGCTAAAATTGTTATACCTCTTTCTCTTTCAAGTGCATTAGAGTCCATAACTCTGTCTTCCACTTGTTGATTTTCACGGAACACGTGTCCTTGCTTCAACATTTCATTTACTAACGATGTTTTGCCGTGGTCGACGTGAGCAATAATAGCCACATTCCTAATTTTTTCGTTTGTCATAAAAAAGTACTTCCTCTTTAAATCAATTTGCAATCTAGTATATCATTTTTAATAACAAATCACAATATTTTTATACACAAAAAAATTTTTTTGAAAAAATTTAATTTATTTGACCCACGACATTTAATAAAAAACCGACCTCAATTAGTCGGTTTTGTAATTTTAAGCATTTTAATAACTTCTTCTATTTTTTCGACTGCCTCATCGATATCCCGTTTTTTATGCGTTGCACTGTAACTTGTGCGTATCAGCGCTTTCCCAATAGGGGTCGCAGGTGAAATAACGGGATTGACATAAACTCCTCTTTCCAACAAAAGCTTGCAAGCTAAAAAGGCTTTTTCATCTTCATAAGTGTAAATGGAAATTATCGGAGTGGAGCTTTTAATGTAATCGATACCTTTTTCGTCTAATTTTTGTCGCATATAGTCGCCTATGTTTTTTAGATCCTCCACCATCTGTGGTCTCTCACGCAACAGTTCTAGTGCCTTGCGTGCGCTTTGAACAGAAGCTGGTGTAATGCTTGCGCTAAAAATATACGGCCTTGAAGAATGTTTAACAAAATCGACAACTTTCTTCGTTGATGCAAGATATCCTCCCAAACTCGCCAATGACTTCGAAAAAGTTCCCATATAGATATCCACTTCGTTTTCCAAGCCAAAATATTCTGCCGTACCTCTTCCATTTTTTCCAAGAACACCCAGACCGTGTGCATCGTCGACCATTATGCGAGCATTATATTTTTTTGCTGTTCGAACAATTTCTGGCAAATTGCAAATCTCTCCACTCATACTAAATACGCCATCGGTAACAATAAGCGCTCCACTATCCTGTGGTAATGCTGAAAGCTTGTTTTCCAAATCTTGCATATCATTGTGATTATACCTTATCATTTTGCCATAACTTAATCTGCATCCATCATAAATTGAGGCGTGATTTTCCTTGTCACAAAGGATGTAATCATTTCTACCAACGATAGCACTGATTATACCCAAGTTACTTTGAAACCCTGTACTGAAAGTCATAACAGCTTCTTTATTCAAAAATTCAGCTAATTCCTCTTCGAGTCTTTTGTGTATATCTAAAGTTCCGTTTAAAAACCTAGACCCAGAGCACCCTGTCCCATATTTTTGAATAGCTTTGATAGCGGCATCTTTAACCTCTGCATTAGAAGTAAATCCCAAATAGTTGTTGGAGCCTAACATAATAGTTCTGCGCCCCTCCATATTGACGACAGTGTCTTGTCCACTACATAATTCGTGAAAATATGGATATATTCCTTTTTCTTGAACAACATCGTATATATGTTGTCCCTCTGTTTTTCTAAATAAATCTATCATAAATCCTCCTTGATATAATCAACCGTAAATTTTTTTTAGTAAGAAATTAACTAACCTCGTTGGCATAATTCGATTAAGGAAAACAAAGAATTTATAGCTTGCTCCTACTGTAATTTTTAATGGTGGATTTTTCTTTTTTAAAACTTTCAAAATTGTCTTTGAAATTATTAATGGTTCCAGCCCTTTTTGTTCATCATTTTCCATTTTGCTTATAGATTTTTTTATATGACCGTCATACCCTTCTTCTTTATTTTCAATAACTCTAGCTTTTGTAAATCCCGTTTTTGTATCACCCGGCAAAATACAAGTCGTTTTAATTCCAAATCTGCTTATTTCGCTATCTAATGCTAATGAAAAGTTTAAAACCCCTGCTTTGCTTGCAGAGTAGCAGGCTTGAAATGGAATTGGCAAGATTCCAGCAACTGAACTGATATTAATCAATTTACCTTTGCTCAATTTTAAATATTTTATTGCAAGGCTTGACAATTTAACGAGTGCAATAAGGTTAGTGTTAAAAATTTGTTCGATGTTTTCATTTGAAGCATATTCGACTGCTCCTGCAATTCCAAATCCTGCATTGTTAATAACGACATCGATGCTTCCCTCAATTTTGTAAATCTGCTCAAATATGTTTTTAATGTTTTCTGTGTCATTTACATCTCCAACATAATTCACAAAATCTTCACCAGCGGTATTTCGTCTTGAAATTCCATAAACCTTAAAGCCTTTGCTTGACAAAAATTTTGCGGTTGTCAACCCTATCCCACTTGAAGCACCTGTTATAATTACAACTTTACTCATTCACACCTCGACGATAGATTAATTATATCAACATTTAAAAGTAAAACAAACGATTTTACACTAAAATTACAAATTTTTTATGTTTTTATAAAAAAACGCTATTCTCCTTTTGTATAAAGGTTTTTAGCGTTTTTTTTCAAATTTTAAGTTTAAATAAAAAAAGCGCTACTCTCCTTATTTTTTAAGGCAAATAGCACTTTTTTAGTTATTTTGTATTTTGTGCATCTTTTTTCTTACTTTTTTTTAATCTTTCGTACAAAACAATCGTAACAATACCAACACCCGCTACTCCGACTGCAACTGCAAGTGTCACAATATACCACATTTCTTGGACTGCGCTCACGGTGTAAATTTGTATTTCTTTTTGAGTGTTTAATTGCTGATATTCTGCAACCCAAATGTGATGATAAAGTGTGTCCTGATAAATATAATCTGCGTTTGAATGAACCCGCTTGTGCGTCGTCGCATAATCATAAACAAAATTATATTCGTCTTCATTTTTCACTATTTCATTATCAAAATAGTTTAATTTTGTTTCGTTTATAATTTGTGCATAGATTTCTCCGACAGTATTTTCCAGAGAATTTTGACTAAAAGGAAAGACTCCGTTTGATCTTTCTGTTTCAATAAAAATACTTTCATCTTTATTTTCTTCGTTTCCCGAATCTTTATCAGACGGGTGATAATATCTCCACGCATCATAGCTTTTAAATGAAAAGGAAAAAATCACAGCATCTGAAATAGAGTTATATTGCGGTTTTTTAATTTCAACATAATCTCCACCCAAAATATAAATTTGGTTAGGGTTCGACAAATATGTTGCATATAAGTTTAAATATAAATTATTCCAAATATTTTGTTTTACTGTGGATTCTAGCCCTTTAATATAATCATTGATTTCGTTTTCTGTTGCCCCCTGTGTTCGATAATAATTTGTATTCGCTGATATAGAAAACGATTGCACTACGCTTGTGTCATAGGCTTGAACACTCAAAATAATAGAATTGTTATATTGGCTTTCGCTTTTACAACCCACCAATGAAACAGCAAAAATGCAAATTAAGGCTAATACATAAAAAATCTTTTTCATATATATATTGTTATTCAAACTGTTTTCCTTTAATACTAAAACCTTTTTAAACTTTTTGATAATTTATAGAGTGACTTACTTGTGTCGCATAACTTATAACTATCTTCCATGCGGAATTGAAACAATTTACTTCCATATCAGCATTTACTCTTTGATAAACCGAGCCATATCCTTGTGCTACATAAGAATAAACTGTTGCGTTATTTACATTTCCTGTCGCCGTTAACAAATTAGCAGAACCGTTATTTACTCTACCAAGAGCAACCAAATTGTAGCCCGTTATATTTTGCAACTTGTAAGCTATACCGCCAGCATATTTGGAAGTGATGCTTCCTGCATTAGCGCAACTATATAATTTTCCACCATTTGAAAGGAGAACAACTCCAGCTGTATAAGTGTTGCAAGATGCATTGTTTGTAAGTGTTGCTGTGTTGTAACAATTTTCAACAGTTCCAAAGTTGTTAGATATCAAAACTCCGGCCAATCTTAAAACGCTGTTGTCGTTGGACGATGTGTTCCAATTTATATTAATGCTTCCGATGTTCCTACAATTAAACATAACCCCCTGTGCATTATTTAAAAATGCTATTGGACTGCATATAAAATATTGTGTTGTAGGACTGTTTTTCTGGTTTATTTGTATATTCGCACTTGAATAACAATCAGTCAATTTAGAATTATTTTCTGCGACAATACCACTAACAGCAAAGTACGGGGTTTGTAACGAAGACGAAATAGTAGTCTCAAAATTTACTGACAATGTCTTTAATTGTACATTTTCTATGGTTCCATTGTTTGTTAAAGCCAAGCCCGAAACAATCGAAGATGCAAGCGAGGAATCTGTTTTGCTGCTTTCTTTAAGGTCTTCGGTATAGTTAACAGTAACAGAAAGGTTTACATTAGAAACCGTGGCTGTTTCTTTAATTTTTTTGAATAAACCAGCACCATATTCAAAGTTTTGCACTGTCGTCGAGCTAGAAGTTATATTGCTCCAGCTTATTGCGTTATCAAGTTTTGAAACTTTTTCAATTGAAACAGAAATATCAAAGTCGTTTCCATCATAATTCCCAGAGAAGTCATTTTTAATAATGAAACCTTCGACATTCGCAAATGACAGGTCGGCATTTTGAATAAAATTATAACTTGTATCTGCATCTTGAATGACTGCGGAAGAGGTTTTAGTTGTTGATGAACCTGTCGCAATGTTTTTAGTGGTCACGGTCTGCGATTGATTATAATTAGTATGATAATTTTGTTTTTGTGTTCTATAACCAACATTCATAAACTGTTCTTCGCTGTCGATAACATACGGATTTGTTTTTGAGCCATCGCCTGAACTGAACAGATTGAATTGTGCGTTTCCATCAAGATATTCAAGTTGATATGAAAGCAAATTGTTTTGGCCTCTCTTTGCTTGAACGCTAAATGAAATAATGTCGCCAATCAAGTTCGGTTCAAAATATGTGGTGTAGAGATTTGTTTGAGGGTCGATGCTTCCTAACTCAATGTCGTCGTATTCACGAGTCGTTTTTGTTGTTATCTGGTTGTTGCCAACCACCTCAACCTTTTCTGAAACAATTGTCACTTTAAACAATATATTTTCTGTATTTATGTTTTCATCGCAAATAATCGTCTTGTTAACATTTTCCGCTTTTAAGTAGAAGTTTTCATCACCATAATTTTTAATTTGATAATATCCGTTATCCGCAGTTACATAGTTTGAAACATTTAAAACTGTATGCGACTCTATTCCCCTTATATGTTCAAAAGATGAATCGAGATAGAGTTGAGTATAATCTGAAATTACAAATATGTTTGCCTCCGTCTGTTTTACGCAATTTAATGGAACAAAATATTTTGTCAAAGAGCTGTCATCGAGTATTTGTTTTTCTATCTCAAAATAACTTTGACCAAAAACTAGTTCTGTGTTTTCGGATATAATAATTGGCAAAAGTTGGGTCTCGTCCGTTTCGCTCCCTGTACTTTCTTGCATAATAACGTTAAATTCGTCAGATGTTTCATCATAGCTATACACTTGTGTCGGATTAATAACAATCAAAACAGCTCCACTGTCTTCTAAAAAGCTGTATCTAACATCGTTTGCCGAAATCCAGACAGTTTCATCATTTAATATAGCTGGCAACATTGGGATGCCTTCTTTTGTTATTTTCGCAGGGCTTGAAACCTCTTCGTCAGGTAAAGCTCCATAAACTCGGAAGGCGCTTGCAAACGGGTCGTTATAGTAAACTGCAACCTGACCTTCACCCATCGCTTCATATTGATATTTAGCACCATATGTCCAGCTAAAAGTTTGAGAATTTTGATCAAAATAGACTTTGTCTGCATTACTCCAACTGGTTTCGCTCAAAGTAAATCTTGCGATATTTTGTGCATTAAGATAATATGTCATATTGGAAATCGGGGTAACTTCTATAACAACCTGACCGTTTTGCGAAACATATTCGCTTTGTATAACACAAGTTTTATTGCCTGTTCCTTGAACATAAATAGTATTTAATATTTCTTCCTCGCCGGATTCATTTTGTGAAATAATATCTACCTTAAGATTTATGTTATTGGTCACAGTTGTTCCAAATGAGTTATAATACTCATAATAATTAGCAAAATTTACAGAATAGTCGCTGTCCTGCCCTCCGCCAGCCAATCTTTCCGTTGTAAAGTTTTCTGCCAACATATCTCGGAGAACATTAACATTTTGTAAATTTTGCCCACCTAGATATGTGCCATCTGAACGAAGCATTCCGCCGACTGCCAAATCACCATTAGAGTCTTGTGCTACATTGACAGCATAAACTCTGAAATTATAAGAATTGGAGCTTGAAAGTTGTCCGCTAGTTATATTAAATACAAACGAGTTTGAAATCCCTACACGCTCTGCAAATCCGTCTAGTTTATTCCATTCGTTTCTGCCTGCGATCGAGTACTCAACATCGAACCTCTCGTGATCTGTCTGTTCGGCGTTATGGTTCCAAGTCAACTGCCCAGAAACAACGGCAAGCCCTGTAACAGAAGCAGTCTTTTCAAATAAATCAGAATCGTTGATATAACTTACGAACTTTTCGCCATTGAGTACGAACATTGAAGTGTTGTCTTTGTAAACACCTTCGTGTGAAATGCTATATTTTTTACCTTCCAAGCTTTCAATTTCTCCATTAGAGTTTAATTCAAAAATGTTTGGCCTGATATAAATCGCAAACTTTTGATTGTCAGCAGGAGAGTTAACAAAGTAGTCGGCTGAAATATAATTGTTGGAAGTATAGTAAGTTCTAGAACATTCTCCATCTAGTGTCCAACTGCTTCCGGTAAAATAATATGTTTCAACTTTTACTTCATAAAGTATTTCATTTGTTTCTTGGACAAGTTCTGCATCTTCAATTTTTTGCCATATCACTTTGCCATTAAGAAGAGCAACATTTTGCGAAAGAGTTACATTTTGGTTGAGTTCATTAAATTGTGTGGTCGATTGTGTATCTATCATCTTTGCATAAATACCAACACTTTCCGAAGTAAGATAAATCGTATCTCTATCAGTTATAGGGGTGTCTATTTCAAAGCAGTTATATTTTTCATCTGTTATAATTCCCTTTTGGAACGAGCCGATAGAGGTAATGTTGTCGCCAACTAGTTTTCCGTAAAATATCGTTGCTTGATTTTCGGTCAATCTATAATTATATTCGTTACCTTGCTGACTAGTCATCCCATTTACGCCCGGGGTATGTGTGATTGTGTTTGTGTCACTTATAATATTTAATGATAAACTGCCAGATGCATTATTGCTTATAGCAAAAGTTCTGTTCATATCATTAATTTCGTTCAAACTATCAGAGAAAATGAGCTCGCCATTTTCGGTTGTAACTTGTGGTGCTGAAAGTTTATAAACATTGTATAACCTGTAAATTTCACTGCTAACGCTTACTGCATAGTTTGATTTTGCACCAGGTGTATAGAACTCAAAATAATCATATTGCCCTTCTGCTGTCGGCGAAAATGCTTGTATGCCCCCGACTACTGTAGGAGAAATACTCCTTGCGACAGCTTCGATAGAATATTTGTATCTTACAGTACCCGGGAATGTCGTGTTTGCAACAGTAAATGAGTTCCATTCGAATCTACCATTGGTTAGCTTCAAACTATCCAAATCGAATTCAAGAAATGTAATACGAACCTCTTCTGTTTTCCCGTTAAGAGATGTATCGTCACCATTGATGTAAATGTTTGCATAATAGGTGGCTCTTTCTGGCCCATCACCACCACTTAACTCTAGATATATTCCGTTGGAATCATTTAGAGGTATTCTAACAAAACTTACTGAATCGTAGTCGACAACTTCCAATATCTTTGTATAATTGGAACCGTTTACCTCCGTGCGATACCAAACACCATCTTCATATTTAATAGATATCTTTTCGACTAATTTCACGCCATTTTCTTCGTGACTTAACGCCATCGTATAATAATTTTTATCTGTTGTAGGACGAAAATCTAAATAAAACAGGTTGTCATCCTGGGCTATTTTTGTCATAGTAGAAGGTTGAACTTCCAATCCTGATTTAATTAGCAAATAATTTGAACTAATCGAGCTGGCTTGCTCCGAACCTTTTTGTTGTATGAACACATCATAAACACCTGGTTGAATTTTTTCTGCAGGAACTTTCCCGTCTATTCCATTTAACGAAGCACCCATTTCATCAAACAGCAATTCGGCTGTTGCGACGCCTGTCCAATATGAAGGAGTTGTTAGAAGACTATAAACAGCCTCTAATGTTTTTCTAGCAGAAGAAGTGGTAGGCAGCGTTTGGAAAGTCAAAATATGTGCAACAGCTTCTGTGATTGTCCTTCCATATAATGTGCCCGAATAACCAGTAAGTGTGGTATTTAAGCCAGTGATTAAATTCACCGCACTTACTGTTGTGGTATATGTTCTTTCGGTGCTTGTAAATCTTAAATTAAATTCTATGTTGGCAAGGTCGCTCAATGCAAAACTAAAATCATCGTTTCTGTTTGTTGAAAGTAGTGCCCTTACAGCTTCGCTAGTATTAATTGTCGCAGTTGTAATCTTGTCCAAATCGCTTGCCAAAGAACTGTCCTGGCCGGTAAAATTGAATTTAATACTTCCGTTTTCAACAATTATATTTTGTGTGTTAATCAAGTTTTTGTAAATATCCTGTGGTTCCTCCGCCCCAATATAAGTTTTTATGCTAGACAAAACTTGTTTTTCGTTTGAAGCGTTTTGAATTGCTACCTTAAACGGTGAAGTCAATTGAATGTCAAGTTCTTCACCTAAATAATGATTAGAGTTCGGGTCGGCTATTTTAATCTCTTGATAATGTGTAGCATTTTCGAAATATAAATAGAATGCACTTCGAGGGTCTGTCCCGGCGTCCCAAATTAAATCGCCTTGAGATATGCTTATCGAATTAGGGGCCACAAGCTTTGTATAAGTCAGTGCCTGACAATACCCTGTTAAAACAAAATTGTCGTTATCATTAGTTGCGTATGCAACTTGTAAGTTTTTAATCCCAGAAACAAAGTTTGCGAGAGTTTCGCCAACATTGATATAATAACATTCAACTGCCCCTTCAACATACTGTCCTAAAATTTCACCAACATCGCCTGATTGCGAATACCAATATCCCAAATTTAAAGGAACCGTGTAGAAATTGTTCTCCAAATCTTTCAAAATAAAAGCTGTAATATTTGGTAATGCACCGTCTTGCTCTGTTACTATAATAAAATCCTGTCTTTCATCTGTTCCCTTAACTGTTTTAAGCGATAGGTTTGCATTTTTAAATTCAAAGGCAAAATCGTAATCATTCGACAGCAGTTTTCCTTGACAACAAACTGAAACAGCGAAGCTAAATTCACCATCTTCTATATCATACAAATTTGCTATTTCTGGCGCTAAAACCTTGTATGTGTTATCCGCTGTTTTAACAGGTTCTATTTCAAATCTTTGTTGTTCGTGCTCTACAAAAAATCTGTATGGCGTCAAGTCTTCTGAAATTGTTAAATCTGGTTGCAATGAAATAATTATTGAGCCATCTGTAAAATCAGCAGTTATATTGGAAATATTGCGAACTTTATATATTGACTGGGCCACTAAATCTGAATCTAGCAAAACCGTTTCATTGCTGGTTTGGACCATCTTGTCTTGTAAAGTAGCCAAAACTCTGGCTGTAACCTGAATCTCTCCAAAAATTTCTTCAATTCTTATTTGATTTTGTTCTCCTTCTAAAAGGAGCGATTTGCTTGTGCCTGAAACATCAGTAGCTACGATATGTGTTCCCTGTCCATTAAATTCTGAATCAAATGTCAGAAATCCTGTGTTTATGTCATCATCTACTGCCCTTATATTTGAAGTCGTGTTTTCAAGTTTTCTAACTTCGAAAATCAATGGCAAGGAGTTTGTTTTAGAGAAATCTACGAAGCTTGTCAATGCTCTAACTTTAAAAATTAAATCTCCACTAGGCAATGTTGCGCCATATTCGTCTTCAAGCTGTGATAGCTTTATGCTGTTGGTTTTGATATCTTTTTTAGCAAATATTAAGATTTCATTTTGATATATCTCTATTGAATAACCGGTTGCATATTTAATTGCTTCCCAGGATAATGTTTGGTCGTTAAAGTCAGCGTCTCTTGTAAATGTTACACTTGAAACTGAATCTATTCTGTCTAATTCAATTTGATTTTCTGCTTGAGTGCCTTTCCAAGAGTCTATACATCCGAGCTTGGTTGAATAAACAAGAACTGTGAACGGAGACTCCTCTTTTAGCCAATCATCAGGGAAAGCAAAATAATTTCCATCAAGCATTTTAAAATAATCTTTTTGTTTACAAACAACGAAATACACAACACCTTGATTGTTGCTTTGGATTTGTAGGCCGGCCTCGTCTTGAGTTATTTTTGGAATTTCGAGTATAGTCCCCTGCTTGACTGTCGGGGAGTCCTGTGTTACGGCGACTTTTTGAGTGGCTCTTGTAAGGACTTTCAAAGTGTATTGACCGCTTTTACCATTAATGTATTCTTGAAGGTCAACGGTCGTAGATGAAGCATAATGGGTGTGTTTCTCACCGTCGATTTGCAGTTCAATGATATAACCTAGACTAGCTGATATCTCGATATCAGGAGAGTTTATTGTTAACAAACCCCCATCGGACACATAAATTTCAGGAGAAGAAAATTTATAAATCTGAATTTGAGTTTTAGTCGATTGTATTTCAACGGTGTTAGTGGCGATTATATCAATCGTATTGCTACCCGTATTAAAAAGGTTTTGAGCGAGCTGGTATGCTTTGTTTTGAGTCTCTCCGACATAATTACCATTTACATAAATTTTGTAAACGACATTTTCCTTTTCCTCATAATCCCAAGATAATTCGACTTTTTTAGCTAGCTCTTGCCCTATATCGACTTGGGCTTGTGAAATTGTTGCTTGAAGATTTTGAACAGGGTTCAATCTAGACAGCTCTATCGACTCGGAGATAACAATACCACCAAAGTAGCCTTTCCCTCCGGCAAGAACTTTATATGGGCTGACATACGCCAAAATTTGAATTGAATAGCTTTCCGTCTCCAATCCTAACAATATTTCATCATCGAGCGAGAGATATGTAGAACTAATATTCGATATGGTTGCTCTGACCGAACCTTGTGATGTAATAATTCTTATTTCATATTTAATATTTTTTGAAGCTGGTTCAGTCAATGCCCAATCGTTTGTTTGCTGTTCAAAATCATTCCAAGAAATCATATTATTTTCGACAACTGCGTTTGCGACATAATCGCCAATCTCAATTTCTTGGAAATTGAAAAGCGTAACATTGCTGGAAATGTAGAATGTTTTATTCTTTCCATCTTGGAAAGCTTTTCCGACAACTTGAACAGAAGTAAGACCGTTTTCATCAATTGATGGAGCTTGTTGACCCTCTCCAACTGTTGAAAGCACAAACAGAGGGTCTTCGCCAATACTGTTGCCGTTGACAAGAATTTCTTTTATGTTGTCAAGTTCTTGATTTGGTAAGGTAAAACTTGCGTAATATTTTCCATCTCTACTTTCTATATTTAAAGATGAGACCGTGGAAATTTTGTGAACAATAATTTGTCCCGAAGGATTAGAATTGTAAGCATTGTCACTTCTTGCAATAACATAGAAGATGTGGTCCCCAACTTCTGAAAAGTCAAATTCGTTTATTGAAAAGGTGAATGTTCTTAAAGTCGCAGAATTCAAAGTTTCAACGCAAATTGGACTTTCAGAACTTGGTGAATAATAGTACAAATCATAAAAAACATTGTCGCCTTCTATGGCCGCCCAAGATATGACTCTTTGACTATCATCATAATTTAATTCAACAGCATTAAGTTGTTGTATGGTTAAAATCTCATTGTTGCCATAAAGTGTTTTTGCCATTCTGGAAGGCAAGAAATAAACCTCTTGAATTTTCTCGTTAACTATCGATTTTACTGAAATGTTAATTGTAACTCGTTGCTCAAAATGACTGTTAAATATTGCGTCATTTTCTCTAATGGCCTCTATTTGATCTTCCAAATTAAACGATGTAGCATTGACTGCAAATGAAGACGAACTACTTCCGTTAGCGGATGTAACAGTAACATAAACGGTATAATTGTTTTCTTTTTCGCTTTTAGTCTGATGAGAAAAACTGATTTCGCCGGCTTGATAATTTAAGTTTGTCGGTGTAGCAGAACGGTAAAATTCAATCTCACTAGCTATACTTTCAAGCATTATGCTTCCATTTGATGTGGTTTGACTAAAGCTTTGATAAGTCAAGTATTGAGCATATATTGAAAATTCTCCATCATAATCGCCCAAAAAGACTTCCACATCTTCGCCTGCCTGCCCTGTAACCAGCGTTTGCCCATCTTTTTTCAAGAGTATTCTGGCATTAGGGTTTTCATTTTTGACAATCAACTTGTCTCCATCGTTGGTCACATAGTGTTTTGAAGGGGCGTTTTGTCTTTCAATTTGCAGTTGCGATGAAGATGAAAGATGAATATTTTGTTCTTGCTCTTCAGCGCTGACAGTTACTTTTAAGACAAAACTATTCCCAATATCAAAAGTTATGTCTTTGCCAAGGTAAAAAGTCAGTCTGTCGTTGCCCGTTGTCTGTTCATCATACACTTCTCCCAACTTTTCATCATTTAAAAATATTTCATATTTATAACCAAACTCACTAGTAAAAATGTTCAGTTTATACTCTAACTTACTGTCATCATAATCCAAACTTAATTGTGGAGAAGCAATATTTTCTTGTGCATAAAAATAATCTTGACTATAAGTTTCACTTGCTAAATACTTATCGTTGTTTTCAGGAATGCTTTTTACTTGTAAAACATAATAACCCGCCTTGATGTTTTTAATTGTTGGATTGTCGACTTCAGCTGAATACGGCTGTATGCCTGAAATATCATAATCGCTATCAGTTGAATAAAGCAAGTAGCTAAACCTCGCATTTTCTTGTTGTTCCCAGGTGTAGATATTTTGTTGTGCGACTGCACCTTCGAGGTTCGCAAGCGACGACGCTGAAAGTCTGACAAGGGTTTTCGTAGCTTGAGAAACTGTTGTTACTTCATTGCTAACTTTCTTTCTTGTAACAGACAGTTTTATGTTGTAAATTAAGCCATTGTTCCCATATTTTTCAGAAGAAATAGTCCCAATATTTACAGTAGTCTTCCCATTTTTGTTTTCAAAAGAAACATTTTGAACTTCCTCATCGTTAATGGTTACTCTTACATCATTTGCATTTGCAATTTCGTCAAAAACAAGAACAGATGTTCCATTATCTAAAACATTGTGAGTTAAATTTTTAATTTCCTGCATTTTGTAGCAAGTCACAAAAAGCTCTTTATCGCTTTTTACTGCATAATTTGCGGTTTCTCCATTGATTTCAATCTTACCATTTACAAAAGTAGGAAGTGCTTGTAAATAAAATTTGCTAACTTCGTCAACTAGACTAAAAGACTGCGTTAAAGTGTATTTTCCATTTACTTTTTCACCGGTAAATTCAAGAAGATATTCCCTATCATTTTGTGTAACGATAAATTGCTTATTATTTTCTTCTTCGGTGTAGAAAGTAACAATTAAAGTGCTTCCTTCAATCTCAAAACTGTATGAAACATTACTAATCTTTGCAATTTTGTTATAAGTCTTAACATCTCCGTTGGCAAAATTATTTTTACCAAAAGCCTGCCCTGAAATTTGATAAACGCCCTCTTCAAGCCCTTCTAATATTGAAGTCGTTCCCTGTTCTGTTATAATTCCAGATGATGAAGAATTTTTATATGAAATAATGTATTTTGATATGTTTTCATCTGCACTCCAAGACAACTCATTGTTTACTACGGTTAAACTAGGTGTGCTAATTTTTTCTATTTCCAACCCTAAAGTCTTACTTGCGTTATTTTCTTTATATGCTACCAAACCTAATTGACATATTTGCCCTTCGTAAAAATTTGAAAAATCTAAATTAATAAAATTGGAAGTGATATCTGTTTGATATATTTTATCAATAATTAAATCGTAGCTGTCATAAACACCGTTCCAAGAAAGAGTACCTGATTGGCTACCAAAAGTTTGACTTGGAACAAAGTAAAAATTTCCAGGCATATCAGTCAACGCAAAAGTGAAAGTTTTCTCTGCACTGTAATCAGAAGCTAGTATTTCGTCTGTTTCATTTGCTTTAACTTTTACTATGTAAACGCCACTTTCTTCGAGTTGATAATTATTAGAGGTTGTCTTGTATTCACTTGTCTTTCCATCTTTTGTCAAAGAAATTGTGTAACTCGCTTTGCTTTCATTTTGATTTTCTGTAACAACGCTGTGTTGCCATTGTATCAAACCATCATTTGACATTGTGATATTGCTTGGTGAGGAAAACTTATATTTTACCTTGACTTTAATCACATCTATAAGGCTGTCCTTGTATTTTGCGACAAGTGCCGTTTCACCACTAGTTTTAGCATAGAACTGATTATTTTCCTGTTTTACTAATATGTTTGTGTTGTCTGCAATAAAGTCTAAATCGTAGTTTGACTCTATTAATTGAGTAGCATCGACAGTATCGCCAACCGCCAGAACCAGCTCATCGTCTTTAAACTTGCCAAAACCATTATAGGTTTGTAAACATCCAGCAAAAGTAAAAAATGTTGTCACAACTAATGCGACAATAAAAATCAAAGAATAAATAATTTTATTTTCTTTTTTCATTTTCACAACTTTATTTTATCACTTTTTAAATGAAATAAACAAACGAAATAATATATAATATTATTTAAAATTAAAATTTTATAAAATTATGCTTATTGCTTTTATACGCTGTTATTTGTTTTATAAAAATTTAATGAAAACATTTCAGTAATTATTTTTTAAAATTGCTTAATAAAAAATAAAAACTATTTTTTAAAAAAATTTTATAAATATTTTTTTGCCCATTCTGGCTTGTCAAAAAAAACCTTATTTATTAAATAATCCAAATTTTTATCTATTTTTTCAATTTTTAACGAAAAACAGTGTAATTTTTGATAATTTAACTTAAATTTTTTATTTATTTGATTATTTCCATATTTGCCATCGCCAATTATTGGATACCCTAAAAAAGCTAAATGCGCTCTTATTTGATGGGTTTTGCCTGTGAACAATTTTGCAACAACAAGACTTGTTTCTTCGCCAATTTTTATTGTTTTAAACGCAGTTTTAATTTTTACAGCATTTTGCACATAGTTTGAAAACACTTTTACTTGACTACGCATCGCATCTTTTAACAAAAATGCTTCATAGGTTTTGCCACTGAATTGCGGTTTCCCGTAAACTTCACAAACATACAATTTTTCCACAGTTTGATTTTTAAACGCCTCTTTAAGACTTTTTTCTGCTTGTGAATTTTTTGCCATAATTAAAAGCCCGGACGTGTTTCTGTCCAATCTGTGCACGGCAATAGTGCCAGAAATTAATTCTTCCAAACTGTTTTTTCCTTGCACTTCTATATTTTGCGATTTGGAAACTACAACAACATTTTCATCTTCATAAATTATTTTAAATTTAGGCCCTGGAAGTTCTTCGCAAAAAATCACTATACTCTGTCCTATTAAAAGATTTTCATTTTCTTGCAGTCTTTTCCCGTCAATTTTCACATCTTTATTTTTTATAATTTTGTTTGCTTGGCTATTAGAAAAACCATAATTTAATAAAAAATCTTTAATTTTAATATTTTTTTCTATTTTTACAGTAATTTTTTGCATATTTTTTTCTCCAGAAAATATTATATCATATTTTGTTTTTTTTCACATAATTATTTATTAATTAAAAAAATAATTTTTGAGGTGTTTATGGGAGAATCAATTTTAATTGAAGACAGAAAAAAAATAATTATTAAGGGCGCCGTTAAAGTAAAAACTTGCACACAAAATTTTGCAGTCGTTGAGACACAAGAATGTGTTGCGACAATCTCTGGGAGCGAAATAGAGGTGGTAAAACTTGATTTGGAAAATAAAGAAGTCGTTTTTTCAGGCAACATATCCTCTATAAAATTTTCTTCGCAAAAAGAGAAGTCTAGCTTTTTAAAAAGGATATTTAAGTAGTGCTCTATCCAACTTTATCACAACCTTTAATTTTCTTTATATTGTTTTTGACCGGTGTTCTATCAGGCGTTTTTTTTGACATTGCAAAAATTTTAAAACATTTAAGCAAAAAGAAAAATTTTTTATTTCAGTTTTTTCTTTTTGTTGCAACCGTTTTAAGTTTTTTTCTATTTTACGAAGTTAACTTAAATATAAATTACGGTCAGTTAAGATTTTATACCTTTATCGCTTTTTTAATAGGTTTAACAGTTGAACAATTTTTTTCTAATAAATTAATTGCAAATTACATCAAAAACTTGTATAATCGTCTTTGTGAAAAAAGAAAAAAAAGTAAAAATTCTAAAGATTAGTGCTATTTTTATTTTTATTGCAATTATTGTTTTGATAATTGTTATGTGTATTGTTTCGGCAAAATATAAAAACGATACAGAGAGAATTAAGAACGAAAACCAACAAATAGAACAAATTTTAGACGACACTGTTTAACAGCCATTCCGCCTTACCTATAAATGTGTTAAAAATTACTCCACCAAACTCACCACTATCTATTGCCATTTGTAAATCAAATATA
Organism: uncultured Clostridia bacterium; assembly: GCA_944380695.1. GTDB lineage: Bacteria > Bacillota > Clostridia > Christensenellales > UBA1242 > Caccovivens. The sequence goes on from CALWII010000075.1 coordinate 20,185, forward strand.
AACAAGTTTTTTGCAATTAGACCCAACAAACATACCACTAAAACACAAGTCACTCCTCCAAATATTGTACCAAAAATAAACCCAGCTACCCTATTAGTAAATTTTAGATAATGAATTCTAATTAATGCCGTGACAAAGCACTGAACAATTTTTAAGAGGGAATAAATTATAAAAAGACTAATTAAAAATAAAAGTATGCTCACTACTCTACTATATGCTTTTGGCACAATCACATCCTTAACCGTAAAAAGTCCATTGGTTTCTATATTATAAAGATATTTGTTAATTGATTCTTTATAAAAGCTTTGGCAATCCAAACTTTCGACTAGTTCAATCATAAGCTCCGTCGATTCAAACTCTTGCTGAATAAGTCTTTGATCAATATTACCCAAAGATTCCACTACGGCATATTCAATGGGCGTTTTTAAAAACGACTTTTCTGTCAAAACCGGTGTAAAATTTTTGGCAATATAAAAACTCAAAACAATGGCAATAAAAAAACTTATAAGACAAAACATACTTTTAACAAGTCCTCTAAAACACCCACTTACAGAAAATAAAGTCATTATTCCTAATAATACCGTATCCACAAAATAATATTTGCCTTTATAAAATTTTTTTTGCATAAATCAATTGACAAGTTTTTTTTTAGATGTTATACTTAATCTCGCAAACAGTTTATTTCCCTCCCTATTGTTTGCAAAGCACAAAGGATTGCGGATTGTCAAAAGGACAATTCGCAAGCACAATTGCTTTTCTGCCTCTTTAGCTCAGCGGTAGAGCATTCGGCTGTTAACCGACAGGTCGTAGGTTCGAATCCTACAGGAGGCGCCAAATAAAAGATGAAACATTTTGTTTCATCTTTTTTTTAACAATATTCATAAGTTTGCTTTTTTTCACAACTTGAAATAACTTTTTTTAGGCATTTTCTAAAATTCAAAACATTTTTAATTTTTGCATATTGACAGTCATTCTCGACTGTGTTAAAATTAACATAGGAGATAAAAATGAAACTCAAATACGATGCAATAAATGACAAAAATGCAAACACAAGTGAAAATCCTGATCCAAGTAGCCAAGTCAGCCGTGATTTTTTTGCAAAAATAAAATTAAAAAGAGGGTTTTTGAAAATTAGCACAAGAAAACCTTCCGAAGTTTTTATTTTTAAAAATGGTAACTCGGCTGACTTGTCTCCATTAACAATCGACCAGAGAAACAGGGTGGATTTGATTATAAATGCTCTTTTAAAATCTGTTAACAAGTGTTATGCTTATACGGGTCTATTTAGAAGAGGGAAGCATAAACAACAACTTCTTTTAAAAGCAATCCCAGCCGGATTTCTTCAATACCGTTCGACACAAGCTCTTTTTCAATCTACAGCAAAAGGAAAAAAGTCAAAGCGCATATTAGAAGAAAAAAACAAATCTCTTGCCCTAAATATATTTAAAACAGACCATACACATTTAAAATCAATTTATAATGATTCATTTAAGCCAAACAGATTGCCATATTATAGTGCCAAAATCCCATCAACAGGGAAAGACCTTTATGTAAAAATCAAAAAAACAAAAAAAGCCTGGAGAAAAAAATATAAATTCGGCTACAAATCTGCGCACAAGACTTTTTTGAAATTAGAAGATGACGACAAGCATTTAGTTGCATACGCTATAAATCAAAAACTAATTTCAATTATTAATGGGACCCAAAAAATTTCTCCGGAGGAGCTTGGTGATTTTCTTGAATCAATACCTTACGACTTTTTCATTTTTAAGGAATTACAAAAATCTTTTCAAACAGTAGCTTCTGATAAATTTAAGTATATTTTTAACAAAAAACTTTTTGCTTTTTACAAACAATTAAAACTCGACGGCACCTTATATGAGGCCTCCGAAAAAATCAAAGACGAGGATTGCACAATATATTCCTCATTTGAAGAAGAGTGCGTTCACAAAAACTTAATAGACAATCCTTTGGAAAGAAAATAAAATTTTAGTTTTATATATATGTAAAAAAGGAGCATAAAAACAGCTCCTTTTTTTTACATTAATTTATTTGCTTTTTTTAGAAATCTCTATTCCGCAACTTTTTAATTGTTCTTCTGTTGGAACAGATGGTGAACCCATCAATAAATCTCTTCCGTTTTTATTTAGTGGAAAGGCTATAACCTCCCTAATAGAGTCTTGTTTCATTATTGGCATCAACATTCTGTCAAACCCAAATGCACATCCGGCGTGTGGGGGTGCTCCATAATGGAATGCATTGTAAAGAGCTGGAAATTTTTGTTCCACCACTTCTTTTGAATAACCAGCAATTTCAAAGGCTTTAACCATTATTTCTGGGTCGTGATTTCTTATCGCCCCAGAAAGCATTTCATAACCATTGCAAACTAAATCATACTGATATGCAACTATATCAAAAGGATTTTTTTCTTTAAGCGCTTTTAACTCGCCTTGTGGCATTGAAAAAGGATTGTGTGCAAAGTCAGGTTTTCCTGTTTCTTCATTTTTTTCGTAAAAAGGAAAATCAACAATCCAGCACATTTCAATTTTATTCTTATCTAACAATCCAAGTCTTTCCCCCAACTCATTTCTCAATGTTCCTGCGAGTTTTATTGCTTTGTCTTTTGCATCGGCAACTATAAAGACCGCATCGTTTTCTTGTAAGTCAAAAGTATTTATAAGATTTTTCTTTTCCTGTTCATTCAACGATTTTATGAAACTTCCCGACAATTCACCGTTTAACATCTTTGCCCAAGCAAGTCCCTTTCCCTCTAAACTTATTATAAAAGTGGACAGTTCGTCAAAAAACTTGCGTGACTTATCTCCAGCTTTTGCTTTAATAAGTTTAACAGTTTTACCTTTTAAAAAGCTTACATCAGTATTTTCAAAAAATATGCTTGCATCTTGTATTTTTAAAGGGTTTCTCAAATCTGGTTTATCAGAGCAATAGTCTTCCATTGCCTGTTTCCATTTTAAACGCTTGAATGGAGCCCTGCAAACCTCATAGCTCGAAAAATAATCAAATATTACCGTTGCAAGTGTTTCGCAAACTTCAAAAACATCATCTTGCGTTGCAAATGACATTTCCATATCTAT
>CALWII010000076.1 GCA_944380695.1 uncultured Clostridia bacterium
TGCTTCTAAGCTAGACAATGTAATGGGATGCTCATAAACTAAAGTATCTATAATGATAACAATATAAGGCATTTTCTTTTTTTTTTTTTTTATAACATCAGCAGTGTAATTATATTCATCAATATCTTTTACTCTAGCCTCTCTGAACAACCTAAATCGGCGTTCCATTTCATCGAGTGCCCATTGCAGTGCATTTGCTGCTTTACCAACCTCGGTTATGACTTTTGGAATTATCAAATGAGGAATACCTTCGTACGGAGTAAATTCAACTTGTTTAGGGTCAATAAGCAAAAGACGACAATCTTCTGGCGAAGCTTTGTACAATAAAGATATTATAATGTTATTCAACATAACACTTTTACCAGAACCTGTTGTCCCGGCAATCAATAAATGAGGCATTTTGTTTAGTGCGCCTATTTTAGTTAATCCTGAAATATCCTTGCCAACAGCAAAAGTTAGCGGAGATTTTGCTGAAATAAATTCGTTAGACATCAACACATCTCTTATCGAAACTGTTGCAACTTTATCGTTTGGGACTTCAATCCCGACTACATTTCTTCCTGGGACAGGTGCCTCAATACGAACATCTCCCCCATTAGCTTCCAATGCAAGTGCGATATCACTTGAAAGATTTAATATTTTCTTTACAGTAATTCCCATCGGCATTTCTAATTCATATCTAGTAACAGCGGGACCAATCACTACATTCTGTACTTTCGCAGGAACTCCGAACTCTTGCAATGTATTTTCGAGTATAATCGTCTTTGTTGAAATATCGTTGTCAAGCTCGCTCATATCTGTCGAACGGGTGGTAACTAAATCAATTGGTGGTTTTGTGTAATGATACGGCTTAACTTCTTCAACCTCTTCGGTTGTTTCTTGTGTATCATCTAAATTAACAAAGCGCCTTTGTCTCTCAAAATTTCTTCCTTCCGCACCTGCTGTAATTCTGTCAGCCAATTCCCGTTCAGAAATCCCTTGACTTTCATTTTGAGTTTGTGGCTCTATATTGAATCTTTCTCTACCAGAATTGCGTTCATAGGTTCTGTTTCGCACTTCCAAACCATTAACTTCCTCTATTTTTGGTTCGTTAGCTATATAATTATTTTCTTGAATAACCTCTCTTATTATATCATCTGCTTCTGAAACAAGTTGCTCTGGTTGTGCATTTGAAACGCTCATTGGTGTTGAATCAGAAATAATTGGAGCTTCATTTTTAAGAGATTGAATGTTTCTGTCCATTTCTCGCTTAAATGTATCGTTTGTTACTCCATTTTTTACATACGCCCTTGCATTATCAGAGAAAAACTTGTTGACATCTATTTCGGGTGGAGTTAGCAGGTATTTCTTTAATTCTTCCCCTTCGAGTTTTTTAGGTGGCTTTTGCTCACTAGAAATATTATCTTTATTAAAAATTGGTTGAGTCAATATTTTTTTAGATAACCCTAGCTTTTCCTTAATTGTTTCTTGCTTTTGTTCGGCTTTTTCAATATTGCCACTCATAACAACATTTACATTTTCAGCTTTTACTTTTTTGTTTTTATCAACTTCTTTAATCGCAAGTTTTACAGGTTTTTCTTGCACTGAATTTTTTCTTAAATAAAGTAAAGAGTCAATGTATAGAGCTAAACTTATAACAAATGCGACGCAAAAAATTACAAATCCCCAGACAAAATTTGTTAAATACAAAACGCTCGTTGTGAAAAGTCCTATTACAATTCCTCCGGCCGTATGTTTCTTCGAATAATTAGAAGCCAAATATTCGCCAAAAGAACCGCTTTTATCCCCCACTATTGCTAGCTGAATAATGCATAATAAAAACAATATTGTAAGGTATAAAAAAATCGCATACTTTTTTGATAATTTATATTTCTTATTGTTTAACAATGCCACACCTGTTAACAATAAGCCTATAAAAATTGGATATGCAAAATAACCGAATGTGCCGAGTAAAAAATCTTGCATAAATCCTACAACATTTGTAAGTAAAAAGAAAAACATAAAACAGGCAAACGCTATAAGCGTTATGCCTGTAATTTTCTTTGCTTTGGGTGAAAATTTTTTTGACTTTGATTGAACTTTATATTTTGCCATACTTAATTATATCATAGTAAACAATAAATAACAAATATGTTTTTAAGAAAAAGCATTATTTTTTTCACAAATTGTCAATTTTCTAATCCCGCTAAATTTTCTGACACTGTCACTAATTCAAAACCTTGGCTCTGCAAAGTGTCTATAATTTTACCAAGAGCATCTTTAGTGCACGCAGTTGGGTGCATCAAAATTAAGTCTCCCCCTTTTGCCCCTTCAACTGCACGATTATAAATTAGATTGACATCTTGATCTCGCCAATCAATTGTATCTCTGGTCCACATAATTGTTTTATATCCTAATTCAGAAGCTACTTCAACTGTTGTATTATTGTAAGCACCACTTGGAGGAGCGAATAATGTAGGTTCAACGCCTGTAACACTTTTAATCAAATTGTGTGTAGTAGAAATTTCTTTTTTACTACTTTCTCTCGTCAATTCATCGTGGTCTTTGTGCGAGTATGCGTGATTTCCTAATTCGTGTCCCTTTTCAACCATTTCTATCAAAATGTCTTCATTGCCAGCGACCCAAGTTCCCCCAACAAAAAAAGTAACTTTCGCATTTTTTTCTTCAAGAGTCTGTAACATATCAGCCAAATATTCACTTCCCCAACAAACATTGACCATCAAACTAATCTTATTAGAAGAAGTATCCCCTTGGTATATGGCGTTTTGAGCGCTAACTTCCTGTTCTGTTCTGCTGAAATTTACGCCAAAATAAACTGCAAGTCCAATTATTACAAGGAGTCCTGCAATACAAAGATTTACGATATATTTTCTAAAAACAAACACATTTAATTTTTTCATACCATAAGCTATGTTTATCTTATAAATTTTAGAACACTATTTTATTTTTTTATAAAAAAACTTGCATTTTTTTCTGCAAGTTTTTTAATGATAATTTGTGATGTTACAGTTAACTCTTTATATCTTGATAATTTAAGTTGGTTTTATCTTTTATAAAAGGCATAATAATAGACAGGTCTACATCTTATTATCAGAATAATGATTGTGAAAAATTATTCACTTATTTCTTTAAAATAGAATCAATCTTTGATAATATATCATTTGTTTGAGCGGAAATGTCGTCCATTGAAGTTTGCTCTGTATTAAGATAAACTTTTACTGCCTTTATTCTTTCTTCGATAAGCTTCAATTCCTCTTTTAATTCTTTCATTAACTTTAATTTTTCTTTGTACTTAGCTGAACTTGATTCAAATTCCATTTTAGCATCGTTGTAACTGTCTTGTGTTGACAAAATAGTGCCTACTTGTTGGCCAATAATGATTTCTTTAAATTGACTAATAAATTGATGTAATTGTGTGGCTATTGACAAATAATCGTTTTTACTTTTGATTATTGGCATAAATTTATTTCCATTTACACGCTTTTTAAAATCTTGTCTAAACAAAGAAACTTCTTGTGGGAATTGATTTCTCAATGAATTATTACCACCGGCTTTTGATTTAGGTTTTGAATCTTCTGCTAAAATTTTTGATAACTTAAAAATTACGTGATCTAAAGAGAATGTATTATTCCTTAAATTATTGCTCGTTTGACATTCTGTTTTATAAAAATTATATAAATCGCCAATCAAAAATCTTGTATTTTCATCTTCCATCGCTTTTTGAATTAGTTCTTCCAATTTGTTGGGATTAAAAGCATCAACATAAGCTGTTGTAAATTCATTTCTATTTGCGTTATTTGCAATATAATTTTTTAATGAGTATTTAATACCTCTAGGATTTTTAACTTGATTAATTATTTTTTGTGTATCATTAAGTAAAATAGAAGACATCATAACGAACGCTAACTGTTTGATCTCTTCTTTATCGAAACCGTGCTCGTTGTACAAAGTGTTTAAAAATTCTGTCAAAGAAGTAGCATTTTTGATGCCAGCATATTTTGCATACTCGCTTAAAATCTGTAAAAGCTTTGTGTCCTCAAAAGCCAAATTTATTTTGTCATCTGTGTTTTCAGAGTTATCTGCATTTTCATCTTCATCACTATTATCTGGTTTTTCTAAATCTCCGGCATAAGTATCTTCAATACTCTTATCAACACTTGTTGTATCTTTTTCAATTTTGCTTTTTTTAGACTTGTTTAAGTTTTTAAAAAAAGTCTCCAAACATTTTCTCGCCGAACTTTCTGCAATTTTTGACGCTTCAATATCTTTTTGTGATATGCCTGAATTTGAAGTGCTAAAAACAATACCTTGTAAAACATCTAAATTATTTCGGGCTGATTTTAAATCTTTTAATTTGAGTTTTATACTTTTCCTTGGTTTATTTTGCTCGTCTTTATTATAGGCTAATATGCTATCAGGATTTTTATAGAACTTCCTCAGAAATGCGCTCTTGTCCTTTTCGGAATAGTTATCGAGTTGCGAAAAAAGTTGAACATAAAAACTTTCACTTTTTGAAAAAATTAAGGTTGAATGTGAAAAAATATATTCGAGTTGCTCGTCGGTAAAATAAGTCCTTAAATATTTTGTAGCGTTCCCATAAGATGGTTGACATTTTTCAGCGCCCCAAAATATTATACTCATTTTAGTTTTTTTGAAAAAGTTTTCTGTTTTTTTAATGTCCTTGAAAAAGTCCAAGATGAAATATTCATACATTAAGTATTCTTTTTCAGTAACAACAATACGACTAGGTGAATTTCTCAACATTTTAATGTAATTATCACCCATACCGCACTCAATTGTAAAGAAATCTATTCTTCTCTTTATGTTATCTTTAGACCTTTTTGCAATTTCTGCTGCTGACAATAAAATATCTTGCGCCGCCGTAACTGAATTAACAGTGTCTTTTAAATAATTAAAAAGCTCTGAAATTCTGTCAAGATTCAAACTTTTAAAAGTGACTTTCGCTTTACTTATAAACTTCTCTACCATATCAATAGAGAGTTGCTTATTATATAAACCTCTTTCATCTATTCCCTTAATGTTATTAATTAAGTAATCATACACTTCAGGATTTAGCTCTCTCAATTCTTCATTGATCTTGTATTTCGTCATTAATCTTCCCCCTAATACTTTATCACTTATTAAGTGTAACATTTTTTTATAATGTTGTCAATATGGCAAATTATTAAACTTTAAATTTTTTACATAAAAAAACGCTCAATCGAGCGTCTTTTTACTGCATTTGTTTTGCGACTTCTTCTGCAAGATTGTCTTGTCGTTTTTCAAGACCTTCACCCATTTCATAGCGAGTAAATCTTCTAATGGAAATTTTTTCTCCTATTGTAGCGGTTGCTTCTGTTAACACAGCTTGAATAGTTTTTGATGAATCTTTAACAAATTCTTGATCAAGCAAACAAAAGTCCTTGTAAAACTTGACAACTCTACCCTCTACCATTTTGTCTACAATTGCAGCAGGTTTCCCTTCATTTAATGCTTGTGCACGAAGGATTTCTTTTTCTTTTTCAAGTACTTCAGCTGGCACTTCATCACGAGAAACATATTTTGGATTAGCAGCTGCAATTTGCATAGCGATGTCTTTTACAAGTGTGTTGAACGCATCTGTTCTAGCCACAAAATCTGTCTCACAATTAACCTCAACAAGAACGCCTATTTTCCCGCCCATATGAATATATGAGCCTACAACACCTTCCGATGCAATTCTACCCTGTTTTTTTGAAGCAGCGGCAATACCTTTTTCACGAAGCCAAGTAGTAGCTTTTTCAAAATCACCATTGGACTCTGTCAAAGCTTTTTTACAGTCCATCATACCAGCGCCTGTTCTAGCTCTTAATTCGGCAACATCTTTTGCTGTAAACATAAATTTTATTCTCCTTTTGGTTCAGTTTTTTTTGATTTTGCAGTTGGTTTTGGCTCTTCAGCTTCAGCTTTTTCGCTAGCCTTTTTAGAAGAGGTTTTTTTCTTGACTACCTTTTTTTCTTTGTCTTCTGGTTTAACATCTTCAATGCTCATTTCACTGATGGCTTGTTCCAAATTGACGGTTTCATCTTCGCTTGAATTTTCCTCATCTTTTTTCAAAGATACTCCTTCTTTTGCTTCAATGACTGCATTTGCAATAGCGCTTGCTATTAACTTAACAGACCTAATAGCATCATCATTGCCTGGGATAACATAGTCGATACCAGATGGGTCACAATTAGTGTCAACAAGTCCAACCATAGGTATTTTCAAAGAAAGAGCTTCTTTAACGCAAATATGTTCAGTGCTAGGGTCAACTACAAATATAACACCTGGCATTTCACGCATTTCTTTTATTCCACCAAGATTTTTTTCGAGTTTGTCTCGCTCTGCTCTTAAAAGAGCCACTTCTTTCTTTGGAAGAAGGTCAAACTCCCCAACTTTTTCCATTTGGTTAAGTTTGTTTAATCTTTCAATCCTTTTTAAAATAGTTTTAAAATTAGTTAAGCAACCCCCTAGCCAACGATTTGAAACATAAAACATTCCACATCGTTCAGCTTCTTCCTTAACTGCATCTTGTGCCTGCTTTTTTGTTCCAACAAAAAGCACACTTTTACCAGAAGCAACAACATCACGAACAAACAAATATGCTTTATCAATAAGTTCACTGGTTTTTTCTAAATTCAAAATGTGAATATCGTTTCTAGCTGCAAAAATGTATGGTTTCACTTTTGGGTTACATTTTTTTGTTTGATGTTCAAAATGTAAACCTGCTTCAAGTAGTTGTTTCATTGAAATAACCGACATATTAAATTTTTCCTCCTTTTAGTTTTTAGTCTTCCCCGCTCCGTTTTTAGCTCTCCCAAACAACCTGCGAATGACCCATATTCACATAGGCAACAAATGGGAAATAGGACACGGGTGATTATTTGTCTCAATGACTTAAAGAGTATAGCATATAAATAAAATAAAAGCAAGTGTTTAACTTGCTTTTTCTGGTAAATTTTGAGCGTTGTCATCGGTTTTAATTTTCTTTTTAGGCTTGAATGATATGGTCCATAATCCCGTAGCTATAAAAATAGATGAATAAAAACTTGACAAAATTCCTAATGATATGATAATTGCCAATATTCTTATATCTCCAACACCTATAATCGACAACAATATTAAACAAAATACTGCAATAAAAGTAGTTATGATGCTACGAGGTAAAGTTTCTTTAATAGAAGTGTTTGCTAATGTTTCATTTGAAATACCGTCGAACTTACCAGATTTTTGATTTTCTTTAATTTTACTGAAAGTGATGATATTGTTACAAGCGGAGAAACAAATAATTGTAATAATTCCAGCTACTATATTTGCACTTAAAGGTAAACGGAAAATAAGAACCAATGAGGCAACAAGTAAAATATCAATAAACATCGTCAACAAAGTTGCACAAGCAGGAGCAACACCAAATCGTAACAGCATATAAATAGCAACTAAAATCATTGTTAAAATAATAGCTAAAAATGAATTGACTATTAATTCATTTGAAGCACTTGGTGTGGTAATTCCACCATTAATCACGGCCTCCGGTGTGTTTGAAAAATTTAGTGCATTTGTTATTTCATCTTGAAGCTTTGAGTTTGTAGTTAATATTTGCTCATAGGTTGCATCTTTAGAGTTTTGGTATTTAATCATCATAGCCTGCCCGTGGTAAACACCCAATTCAGCAATATCTATTGTGGTTGTTTGATAGCTAACATTAGAAATATTATTTTGCGCAAAAACCTTTTCAACTTCATCTTTAAGTTTATTAAAATCACCACTATTTTCAAGATTGTAGCTTTCGGCATTTTCAATCGTTTTTTCATAGTTGGCGTAAATTTTAATTATAGAGCCACCTGTAAAATCGGTTGTCAAATTAAAACCAATGGTACTTAACAATATTACACCGACAATTATAATAGCTACAACCGGTATGAGAAACCAAAGAAAATTTTTAGTAAAATTAAACTTGGTTGAAGCAATTGTTTCATCTAATGAGAATCTAGCACTATTAACTTTTTTAGTCATTGCTCTCACCTCCCTCAACTATATCAACTCTTTGTGTATCGGTAGAATAGACATCATTAAGAAGCTTTGAGCGTTTTAATGCCATTCTTTTTGGATTTGTTGAATTGAGCGGAAGATACCATTTAATTAACATTTTGGTAACAATTAAAGAACAGAAACAAGCCACAACAGTTCCTATTAAAAGAACCATTGCAAAACTTTTTATTGCAGGAGTCCCGAGTATATAAAGCAAAATAGAGCTAATTAGTGTCACGATATGAACATCTAATATTGTCCAAATAGATTTTTTATATGCATTTTTAACAGCAAGAGGAATTTTTCTGCCTGAAGCATATTCTTCCTTAACTCTCTCTAAAATTAGAATATTTCCTAGCGCGAATAAAATTAAAGACAAAAGGACTGCACCTATTCCAGCAAGTGACATTTCAACATAAGGTACGGCTTGAAGAAAAAATGAAAATAGGATTGCAAAAATAACCAAGGAAGTATTTGCCATTAAACCTAATTCACGATATCTTATGAACATAATTATCATAACTACGAGAACGGACAATGCTATTGCAATAGCACTTAACATTATCGCATTTTGTCCAAGCGAAGCTGACATAGTAGTTAATTCGAAAAGAGATAGGTTCGCAGAATAAGTTCCACTAGTTAAACGAATATAATATTCTGATGCGGTTGAACTAGAAACAACTCCACCTGAAACAAACAAAGTGTTATCACTAGGGAAATTAGAGGAAGTAACTGAAATACCACTTTCATCGCCTATAAAAACATATAATGTTTTACTATCGTTTTTTGCACCATCAGAAAAGTTATCGTAAACTTCTTTGGCCTGCGAGTTAAAATTGAAAGCTATACCAATGCTGCTACCATCTTCACTATAACTTAAATATATGTTTGAAATATCTTTGCTTGAAAGATATTCTCCTGTAGGATTTTCAACATCAAAATTTTGATTTTCGGAAAGATAAAATGAAATCGGTTGCCCAATAAATTCAAATAAATCGCCTACATCATTTTCTTGGTCAGGAATTTCAATTCTTATCTTATCGGAACTTTGTTTTACAATAGTAACATCTGAAATACCGTGATTGTACAAAATGTTTTTTAGACTACTCATTGTCGAGTCAATAGCACTATCTAAATCATCAGTGTTACTTGAAGATGAAACAGTAGACTCATAAACGACAGATATACCGCCATTAAGATCAGCGCCTAAAGGTATAGAATTAATAAATCCGTTATAATTATAAACCGTCCCTGCAACTTTGAATGACCCAAAAGTTAAAACTAAACCGATAACAATTATAACTGCTAAAATTGCGAATTTCCAAATTGAGCGTTTTTTTGACATCGAAACCCCTTATTAAATAACTACCTATTTAGTATACAAGTTAAAAAGGCTTGTGTCAAATGTTTTTTTATTTTACTTTGTAGTTTTTTTTATGTTAACGCAAATTATTCCACAAATTCCACCGATAATAGTCCCAAAAATCAAATCGTTAACTAGTGTTCTGTCAAAAACAAAGTTTCTGTTTAGCGCCGAAAAAACTAAAAATGCTGTTATTGTGTAAATAAATCCTACTAAAAGCCCACTTAATAACCCCATATCTTTTTGTTTTTTTAACCCCAAAAATACTCCTAGAAATATGCTGACACCTTTAATTACCTGATTTATTGGCGTAATTAAAGTCTCGGAGATAGGTGTAAATTTGAGACAAAATGCGAACAACAAAACGCACACCAAACTAATACAAAGCGCAAAGATACTGCCCTTTATAATAGAGAAAAATGTGCTTTTTGACGAGCCTTTTCCCTCCAGCTTTTTTGCCTTCATTTTCATAATTGACTCCTTTACTAAAAATTATACTGTTATATCTTTATGCGGACAGGCAGGAGTATATGAAAAGATAAAATAAAAAGTCACCGAATTTGGTGACTTAAATTATTTTTTACTTTTTGCATTTGATTTGTTTTTTGATTGTTTTGTAGTGTTTTCTTTGCTTGTTTTAGATTGTGTTTCGTCTTTTTTATCTTCTTTTATTTCTTCAACAGGTTTTTCTGTTTGATTTGTTTGAGTCGTCACATCTTTAGCAACAGGAAGCTGGTCAGAAATAACAGAATAAATTGCGTATGCATCTACGGTCATATAGCTTTTATAATTGCCAGAACCTGTTTCTATAGTAACTTGTTTTGCATTGCCTTCCATACGAATGTCAACTATTTTTCCGTAAACTCCACTGGTTGTCAAAACTTTATCGCCTTTTTTTAGCGAATTAGTCCTTTCGGCAACTTTTTGGTTTTCTTTTTTGTTTCTCACAATCATAATAATTGGATACGCAACGAGTAATACTGCTATTAAACAAATTAAAATTATTTGAGTGGTATCAAGTGATAATAATAAAAACATAACAAACTCCTTTTAAAAATATATGCTGATTATATCAAAAGAAATTGATAAATCAAAACGATTTGATTATATTTTTTTAGTTTTTATTTCATTTTTTAATCTTTCGACAAAATCTTTTAGTTTTAAACCGCTTTTGTTTTCGTTACCTCTACCTCGTATCGAAATAGATTTGTTTTCCACCTCATTATCCCCTACAATAATTTGATAAGGTATTTTTAATGAAGACGCTTCACGAATTTTATAGCCCACTTTTTCATTTCTATCATCTAGCGTTGCCCTAATTCCAATATTTTTAAGCTTTTCTAATATTTTAGTAGCATATTTATTCGCCCTATCAGTTATAGGTAAAATGCGTACCTGTTCTGGTGCAAGCCATAAAGGGAAAGCCCCGGCAAAATGCTCAATTAAAATTCCCATAAATCTTTCCATCGAGCCGTATACAACTCGGTGAATCATAATAGGACGGTGTTTTGCTCCATCTTCTCCCGTATACTCCAAATCAAATCTTTGAGGCAATTGAAAATCAAGTTGTATAGTTCCGCATTGCCAAGTTCTACCAATCGCATCGTGCAGATGGAAATCTATTTTAGGACCATAAAAAGCCCCATCACCTTCATTAATCTGATAATCGAGTTTTAAATCATCTAATGCAGATTTTAAAGCATCTGTTGCGAGCTCCCAATCCTCATCGGACCCCATACTATTTTCAGGACGGGTTGAAAGTTCAACACTATATGAAAAACCAAATAAACTATAAACTTCATTAATGAGTTTAACAACATTTTTTATTTCTTCTTTAATTTGTGATGGCATCATAAAAATGTGCGCATCATCTTGTGTAAAGCAACGAACTCTTAAAAGTCCACCTAGCTCACCCGATTTTTCGTGTCTGTGTACTAATCCCAATTCACCAACTCTGAGAGGTAGTTCTTTGTATGAATGCGGAGAGTTTTTATAAACTAAAATGCCCCCAGGACAGTTCATAGGTTTTATAGCAAACAGTGTATCGTCAATTTTTGTCGTATACATATTATTTTTGTAGTGGTCCCAATGTCCAGAAGTTTGCCATAAATGTTGTGACAGCATTATAGGAGTGGAAATTTCAACATAACCAGCTTTCGTGTGAATTTCACGCCAATAGTCGATTAAAAGATTTTTCAATATCATACCGTTTGGTAAATAGAAAGGAAATCCTGGACCTTCAGGTGATATCATAAACAATCCCAATTCTTTGCCAAGTTTGCGATTATCCCTCTTTTTTGCTTCTTCAAGCATATTAAGATGTTCTGCAAGATCCGCTTTTGTTTTAAAACCGTAAGCATATATTCTTTGAAGCATCTTGTTTTTTTCATTGCCACGCCAATAAGCTCCGTTTACAGCGTGAATTTTAAAAGCAGAATTTTGAAGTTCACGAGTTGAAGAAACGTGTGGTCCTCTGCACAAATCCACGAAATCATTTCCAAGATAGTACAAAGAAATTTCTTCATTTTCAGGTAAATCACGAATTAACTCCTCTTTATACTCGTTCCCTTGAAAAATTTTTATTGCCTCATCTCTTGAAACAACTCTTCTTTCAAAAACTTCGCCTTTATTGATAATTTCTTTCATCTTCTTTTCGATAATTGGAAAATCTTCTGGTAAAATCTGTTCATTTAAATCTATATCGTAATAAAAGCCGTCATTAATAGCTGGACCAATAGTTAGCTTAGTTTTTGGATGCAAAAACATTATTGCTTTTGCTAAAACGTGGGCAAGCGAATGTCTCATAATAAATAATTTTTCATCTTTTTCTTTTTTCTTTTCCATAACTCTCCTTTTAACAAATAAAAAACGCCCTTAAAACTTAAGGACGATTGTTACCGCGGTTCCACCTTAATTGCATAATAAATATGCCACTCATTTTTGATGTATCATAGTCAAAAGCGGTTTCACCACACCTCTCCACCTAAAGTTTTTCACCAACCAACTTCTCTCTGTATGCTTACAAGGGGGTTACTTATCATTCAACTCCACATATGTCCGCATTATATCACATAAATATTAAAAAAACAAGCAAATTGTTAAATAATTTTTTATTTTTCTATTGACAATAAAATTTAAAGATGTATAATTAATCATATAAAGGGAGTAGCTTTACTGCATTTGTCAGTATCTAAATAGCGTCAAAACGGTTTTACCCGCTTTTAGAGTGTAAAATTTACATTAGCAAGACTTTAAATATCTTGCTTTTTTTAAGCTAAAAAGGGGTGAAATATGTTAAATTTTAATTTTTCAAAACTTATGGCATATGCAGATTCTTCAATCAAACTGGCAGAAATTAATAAAAAAATTGCTAAATCAAACAAACTTTTTAATTTTTGCAATAACATTCCTATTATAAAAAAATGGATTATGTACATAGGTATAGGATTAACAATAACAACTTCAGCAAGCGCTCTCGTTGCAGGTTATGTAAAAACATCTAAACTTGAAAAATATTATTTCAACGAATCAGGAATCTATCAACAAGAATATGCTGATTACAAATCAGAACAATATGCCCTGGAAGAAGAACTTGAGGAACTTAAAGCTGATTATGAAAGTAAAAAAATTTCATATAATGAATTTGCAACTAGAAGAGATGAATTATTAAAAAAAATTGAAGCATATTTATTAAAAGATGATGAAATAAAAACTTTGTTAAAAACCAGTACGAAAAATCCTATCATTTTAGAAAAGAACTCAAAAATTAAAAATGAGTTATATTTTCATTTAATTTTATCTGCAGCGATATTGGCAGGATCAGGGTTGGCAACAGGCTTAACCTATTTATTAAAAAACAATTTAAACAAGTATAGTGAAAAGCTCAAAAACAAAGCAATATTCGAAAAGAAAAAACTTATCAGAAATATGGATGAGATGACTTTTTAATAAATTTTTAATTGCATATCTATAATTGCACACTCTTTAACAAACTATTTTGTTATAACAGTAACATTTACATATTCGTTTAAAGTCTGATTTGATGTATATTTCAAATTCAGTCTTCTGTCAAATATTGTTTTTAATAAGTTGATTGCGTGGTTTTCGTTTTTGTAGTAAAAGTTAATTTTTTGTGGAGACATATCTATAAGCGAAGTCACTAAATCAAGACTTTCCAACTTTTCACCTTTTTTGCCCTTTTCACAAATATAATAATGCTCATTGTCGTCTTCAATAACATCTATTTCGTCTTTGCATATATCTAAATTGTCAATTAAAAACTTAAGTAAATCGTTAAATGCGTCTGCAGAAACAAGATATTCCCTATTATCATTTGCAAGTCTAACAAGTTCCTGCCACTTTTCTCGTAATTGAACAAGTTTAAATTGATAAAATGATTCTACAAACAAATTTTCTTTAAAACTAAAATGTTTAGATACTAAAAAATAATCCGTTTCTTTGTCAAAATTAATAAGTGCTTTTTTAAAAGCCAACACGCTCATTTCGTCTTGATTAGGCAGAAATAAATATTTATTTAAAAAGCTGCTTTTAAAAAAATTACAAATTAAATCTCCTACTGCTTTTAATATTATAATTTCCGTTTCTGGTTGATATTGTTTATCGACTGCCAAAACAATTTTTATTATTTCATCTTGTTTAGCATAAACTGTTAAACCATTAAACTTTAACACATCTTTTTTTATTTTATCAAAAAAACCTAATGCGATTTTTTCATTTTTTAAAGAGAAATTAATTGAGTATTCCCACATAGCTCCTCCTATATTAACTATCTTATTAGTATGCAAAGCAAAAAAAAATACTCGCAAATTTGAGCAAGTATTTTGCAAATTTTTGTATTTAATAAACAAGCGAACGAAAATATACAAAAAACAGATGTTATTTTGTTTGATAGGATTTAACTTTGCCATTTTCAATTAAAAATTTCATATCAGCAATATCATCATAAAAACTGCAATGCGTGAAGATAATAATCGTTTTATTAAAATTGTTTGTTTTAAACAAATTTTTAATATTTTTTCTAAAACTTTTTGATACATCATCAGGAAGTTCATACACCATTAAGATCTTGCAATTAGACAAAACGGCTCTAGCCAATCCAATTAAAAACAGTGTGCTACTTTCTATACTTGAAGAAATATCTGTATCAAATTTTTGCGGTAACTTTAAAATAGTATCATAGACCCCAACTTTTTTACACACGTCTTCAACTTTTTCAAAATCGTTATTTACAATAAGCAAGTTCTCTCGAATTGTACCTTTTATAAATACAGGATGTGACGAACAATAATTAATATGAGTCTTAAAATTCTTCAAATCATATTTAAACAAATCAAGATTATCAAGTAAAACTATACCCTGATCTGGTTTTATGTATCTTCTTAAAATGTTGAAAATATGTCTTTTACCACAGCCTTTTTTCCCCTTTACAACATTAATTTTGTTCATCATAAACGAAAGGTCGATATGCGATATCATCCCAGCATATTCGGAATTGCTATCATCGTTTTTATAACTAACATCAATAAAACCTAAATTATATCCCGGAGTATCGCAGTTGATTTGGCCATATTGAGATAGTTCTCTATCGTTTAGTGATAATATCAAATTAATCCTCTTTACATCTACTTTCATTTTCTCAAAATTTTCTGCATTATTATAGACTTGGTTTAATTTTGTTATGCCAACAGTTAAATTAGGAACTATTATTAGGTACGCTTCCATACCTAAACTACCATTGCTTACAAAATAAATCATGAGAGCAGTGGTCAAATATATAAAGACATTCCAGCAAATGAAATATATATTTTCCCGATATGAATAAGTCTTATAGTAATTAGCATAAGCCTTGGCGTAGTTTTCAACAGAATTTAATACTTCTTCTTCGTATATCTCGTTAGCTGACAACTCGTTAATTAAACTCTTTCCTTCAACGACTTTATCATATGTTTCGAGCACACTATCTTTTGCAATGTGTCTTTCATTCATACTGCGACCGAGCTTTTTATTTAAAAACTTCATTGCAAAGTAATTTATTATTCCTATAACAATAATGATTAATCCTGCATAAATGTTAGAAGTCGCAATAACAAAAAATACCAAAGCAAATTGAACCAGACGAGCAATAAATATTGAAATTGTGTCGGCGAATTCGGCGACATATTCCATATTGTTGCATAAAATACTTATAATTTTATCTTGAGATATTTTTTTAAGTTTACTCCCCTCACAAGCCAGAATTTTATGGTAAATCTTTTTGGCGACATTACTCCTTATATCCAAATGACTTTTCGCATAACAATTAAATTCCAAATGAAGAAAAAGATTTCTAAAAAAAAATGTAAGCAATTCGATCCCCAAATAAATATATGCCATCTTCCAATTTGATTCATATAAACTGTTAATTGTTAAAGCCGCAAAGTATGTTGTCAAAGTATAAAACACTACATAAATAACATAAGAAAGGATTTGCGAAGTTAAAACTAGTTTATTGGGCTCCGCCAACTTATACCATTCTCTTATTATATTGTTTGAATTACTACTTTTCATTGCCATCTGCCTTCTTACTATTCACATTAATATTACATATTTTACCGGTTTTAATTTCAACAATCATATCTGCAATATTATCATAAACATCGCTGTGCGTAAATAAAATTACAGTTTTATTAATTTGATAAGTTTGTAATAATCTTTTAATTTGTGTTCTAAATTTTTTTGGAGTATCGTCAGGAATTTCATATATCATTAAAATTTTACAATCTGATAAAACAGCTCTAACCAATCCAAGTAAAAATCTTGTACCAGTCTCTTTTATTTCATCAATGTTAGAATCAAATTTATTAGGCAAACTAACAATGGCATTATAAACACCAACTTTTTGGCATAAATCTTCAATTAGCTCAAACTTATTGTTAGCAATAATAAGATTTTCTTTTATAGTCCCTTTAATAAATTTAGGATGCGAAGAACAATAATTAATTTGTTTTTTAAAATTTTTCTCATCGTATTGGAATAAATCTAAATTATCTAATAAAACTACTCCACTGTCAGGTTTTATGTATCTTCTTAAAATGTTGAAAATTTGTCTTTTACCACTGCCCTTTTCACCCTTAACTACATTTATTTTATTCATCATAAATGAAAGATCTACATTAGAAATTTCCCCAAAAAATTTTGAATTCTTATCTTCATTTTTATATGAAACATCTATTAGTCCTAAATTATAACCCGGAGAATTTATATTAATTTCGCCGTAATGTAACAATTCTTGGTTTGACATATTTAAAATTAAATTTATTCTATCAACATCAACACGCATTTCCTCAACATACTTTGTTTTGTTAAACAACTCTGTTAAACTAGCTGTGCCTGAAGATAGATATGGTACAATAACTAAATAAATCTCCAAATTTAAAGATCCATTACTTACAAGATAAATCAAAAATGCTGTAATAGCATAAATAATTACATTCCAAGCAACGAAGTACATATTGTCACGCCAAGAAGAAAGCAAATAAAACTTCCCATAAACTTTTGCGTGATTTCTGACATTTTTCAATGCTATTTCTTCATATAGTTGCTGTCTAGAATATTCGTTTATTACTCTCCTACCTTCAATAACTTTTGAATAAGAATGAAATATATTATCTTTTTCTTCATATCTTTTTTTTCTTAACTCTCCTATCGTCTTATTAAATTTATAATAAACTACAGCATTTATAAAACCTAGTCCTAGCACAATCAATCCCGCAGCCCAGTTAGCCATAAAAATAATAACAAGTGTTATACTTGCTTGTACAAAACAACCTATACCCATAGCAACTGCATCAGCGAATGTCGCAGTATCACCAGAATTATTAAATGCTATGTTTAAAAGTTTATCTTTTGTCATATCTTTAGACTTTGAAAAGTCACAAGCAAGCACTTTTCGATAAATTTTTTTCGCGATGACTTTTCTAATATGTATGTGATTTTTTCCATAAAATACATATTCAATGTGGTAGGCTAAACTTCGAATTATAATAGATAAAAGCTCTAATGCGAGGTAAAAAAAAGCACTTTCCCATTCAGCATTGTACAGAGAATCTATTGTTTTAGCAGCAAAAATTGTTATTATAGTATAAAAAACAACATAAATTAAATAAGAAACAATTTGAATTGTCCAATAAAGTTTGTTGGGTTCTGCTGTTTTATACCAGATTTTAAACAAATTGCGTTTTGTTTTTTCCTTTTTCATAATTAAATAATAACATTTACAAAAAAAATGTCAACAAAATAACTGTTTGTTTTAGAATATATTAAAATAATAAATTAAAAAAAGAACACCTTATTGGTGCTCTTTTTTTACAAGGTTACTTTTTAGATGCTGACTTTGATTCATATTTAGAAGAACCAGAGCAAGCTCTTTCGCTTGAAGCCTCCATACTTTTATCACAAGCATTGGATTTAGCCGACTTCTTGCTTTGTTTAGCAGATTTTTTGCCGAACATTTTTTCCCCTCCTATTTTTCATGTTTCCCTGTAACGATATTGTGAGCATAAAAGGTGAAATATATACATAAAACTATTGTTTAATTAATTAGTTTTCTTGTTTTTAGGTTTAGCTGTGCTTTTTGTTGAAGTTGATTTTTTAGCTTTTGCTTTTTTTTCTTCCTCCTCTTCAACAAGCGAATAATATTGGTCAAAAACCGATATAGCTATTTTTTCGTCCTCTTCTACAACCAAAGTAGCATTGCCATTTGCGTCTTCATCAACTCTAAAAACGATTGCTTCATCATCTGCGATGCCATCGATTTTTGTTATTGGTTTTAAAATACAATAAAGCAAATCTTCGCCGTAAGGTATAACTGCGACTTGGTCGAACTTAAGTTGTTTACCTTTTTCATCAGTCATATAAAGCGGAGCGGTATTGTTTTCATCCAAAAGAACATCAAGCAAATCTACTTTAACAATTTCCTCTTTTTTTTCTTTACTTTCAACTTTTTTTTGTGCCATATTAATTCCCCTTTTTAATATTTGAATTGAGATAATCTTGTAAGATAATTTGAGCAGCAACTTTATCAATAATTTTCTTTCTTTCTTGCCACGGCAATTTGGCCTCTTTTAAAATTTCCTCTGCTTCCAAAGATGAAAACCTTTCGTCACAAAAATCAACTGGTAACCCTGAAAATTCACTAATTTTTTTTGCAAAATCATAAGTTAACCTAGTCCTTTCATTTTCAGTTCCATCTGCATTCAAAGGCAAGCCAAGAATGATTTTTGTTGCTTCTTGATTTTTGGCGAGATTGGAAATGTACTCAATATCTTTTTCAGGGCTAGTTGTGTGATACACCTCATAAGAAGTGGCAATTGTGCCAGTCAAATCTGAAAAAGCCACCCCTATTCTTTTGTCGCCATAATCAAGACAAATATACCTTTTAGACTTTATCATCACAAAAATTATAACCGACTTAAAAAATTATGTCAAACAATTTACTTACATTCAGCCAAATTTTTTCCAAAATTTAATGTAATAGGCAGTGGGACGCTTAAATGCACCCAATTCTCCATAGCTTCGTGCAAAATTTGTTCAACCTTGTCTTTTTCGCCAGGATAAACATCAATGACCAGTTCATCGTGAATCTGCAAAATTAACTGTGATTTCATTTTATATTCATCGAGCAATCTTTCAACTTTAAGCATACTAAATTTTATAATGTCTGATGCTGTGCCTTGCAACGGCATATTCATAGCGACTCTTTCGCCAAATGCTCTCACATTAAAATTTGAAGATGACAATTCTGGAATATGTCTAATCCTTCCAAATTTAGTTTTAATAAATCCATTCTTCTTTGCAAATGCTATGTTATTATCAGCGAAAGATTTAACTTTTGGGTATTTGATAAAATACGACTTGATAAATTCTCCTGCATTTTTACGAGAAATTTTTATATTTTGTGATAGACCATAGTCGCTAATACCATAAATTACTCCAAAATTAACAGCTTTTGCTTCTCTACGCATTTTTTGAGTTACTTCATTTGGAGCCACTCCAAAAATTTCACAAGCGGTGGCGGTATGAATATCTAATCCTTGATTGTATATCTCTATAAGCTTTTCTTCTTGTGACATATCAGCAAGCAACCTTAATTCAATTTGGTTATAATCTGCGCTTGCAAGCAAACCGCCTTCAAATTTGGAAATAAAAATTTCACGCAACGATTTTGCAATATCATCTCTTGTTGGTATGTTTTGTAAATTCGGGTCAGAACTTGAAATTCTTCCTGTATTTGTCAAAGATTGATTAAACGAGGTGTGAATTATATTGCCACTTTCATTGCAAATTCTTTTGTAAACATCAATATATGTCGATTTAATTTTTTGATATTTTCTGTAATCTATTATCAACTCGACAATAGGATGAGAAAACTTTAAGTCATCTAAAATTTCCACTCTTGTTGAGCGTTTTTTTTTTTTTTTTTAAGATAAACCAAGTTTGTCAAATAGTATGTTTGATACTTGTTTTGGAGATT
>CALWII010000077.1 GCA_944380695.1 uncultured Clostridia bacterium
AACTGATTACGCATCATAAACGTACAAATTTTGTAGAGGATAATATTATAACACAAAAACAAAAGATGTCAAAGAAAAATATTAGGTAAGTTAAAAATAAATTCTTAATTTATAACATTAATTAAATTTTACAAATTGTTTTGTAAGTGTTCTTTTATTTTATGTGCTAGTGCTTCATTTATTTCAGGCAAAATGCACAATTCCGCTATGCTTGCCTTTTTTATTGCATCAACATTTCCGAAGGCTCTTAAAAGTGCTGTGATTTTTTTTGTCCCCAATCCTTTTATACCGTCCAGTGCACTCTCGATTTGATTCTTTGTTCGCACTTGTCTGTGAAATGTTATGGCAAAACGGTGCGCTTCATCTCTTATTCTTTGGACTAATTTTAACTCGGCACTTCCTGGTTTTAAAAGTATTGGCTTTGAAGAATAAGGGGTAAAAATTTCCTCAATTCTTTTTGCAATAGAGACCATAGGAATGTTTAATGCAAATTTATTGAGTATGCTTAAGCAGGAAGACAGTTGACCTTTCCCACCATCAATAATAATTAAATCAGGGGCAGATTTAAAGCTTTCGCCTTTGCCTTCGACGAGACGAGAGAGGCGTCGAGTTAGTGTTTCTTGTAGCGATGCGAAATCGTTTGAGCCTTTAACATATTTTATTTTAAATTTTCTATACTGGTTTTTTGCTGGTTCGCCATTGATAAAAACAACCATAGATGCGACTTTGTTGGTACCGCTTATATGTGAAATGTCGTAACATTCCATTCTAACCGGCAACGATGGGAGAGAAAGAGCGTCTTGTAATTTCTTTAAAGCACCAATAGTATTGGCGTATTTTATTTTGTTTTTTTCTATATGCTTTTCTAAATATTCAGTTGCGTTTTCTTTAGCCATTTTTAGAAGAGTTAAATTAATTCCGTGAGGATTTGAATTGACTTTTACCGACTTATTAAAAGTTGAAACAAGAAGCTTGGCGTCATCTAAAGTATGGCTCAAAATAATTTCTTCGGGAACAATCATATTTTCATAGTATTGAATCAAAAAATTAAAAAGCGTTTGGTTTTCTTCAAGACTTGCATCGTTGACTTGATAATTCATCACCCCCAAAATTTTTCCGCCACGGATAATCATAGAGGTGATGACTCCGTTTAATCCGTCGGTGACATAGGCAAAAACATCTTTGTTAACATCTTTTGGTAGATTTGCGACAACCCTTTGTTTTAATTTTGTCACCATTTTTAATCTTTCACGATAAAGTATAGCGCTTTCAAAATTCTCATTGTTTGATGCGTTTATCATTTTTTCTGTTAAAATTTTTTCAATTTCTTCATCATTTCCGTCTAAAAAGTTTATAACTTTTTTTATGCGCTCGTCATATTCTTTTTTGCTTACTCTTTTTGTACAAGGGGCGCAACAAAGTCCAAGAGAATAATTCAAACATTCTCTTCTAGCTTTTGAAGTCTCTGTAATCTTCGAATTGCAAGTTCGCAAGCCAAAAGCTGAATTTGCTGTTTTCACGATTTCACTTGCGCTTAATCCGGCAAAATAAGGACCAAAGTATTTCACACCAGGTTTGCCAATTTTTTTTTTTTTTTTCAATTTTGGGAAGGGGTCATTGAGATCTAGTGCTATATATGGGAATGCCTTCCCATCTTTTAAAAGAATATTGTAATACGGTTGATATTTTTTTATTAGGTTGCTTTCAAGAGCAAGCGCATCTCGTTCTGAAATTGTTATAAAGTAGTCAAAACTATCGATATTATTGACCATTGCTTGAACTTTTGTTGGTTTTGGAGATGAACGGAAGTACTGGCTAACTCTGTTTTTTAAATTTTTTTTTTTTTTTACATAAATAACTGTGCCGTCCTTATCTTTCATAATGTAAACGCCACTTTTTGTTGGTAAAGATAATATTTTATTTTTTATATTTTCGTTCATAATCTTTAACAATTTTTAACACTTTTTCACCAATTATTTCTTTTGAAAGCAAAACTCCATTTTTTTCGCAATCAACTTTTTGAAAGTTATAAAGTCTAGAAAGTTTTAAATATGTATTTTCAGCATTTTTTAAATATTCTCTGTTTGACTCGTGGGCGTCTTTTTTTTCTTTTCTATTTGCCAACAATTTTTGTACAGTGTCTGAATTAAGATATAGAAATATTACTAAATCAGGTTTTGGAAGATTTAACATTTCAAACTCCAATTGATATATGAATTTGAAAAATTGTTTTTGTTTGTTAGTGGGTATTTTGCAACCCTGGTGCGCCATATTTGAATAAACATATCTGTCAATAATAACATAGTCGTATTCTTTTGTCGCCTTTTCAATATCTTCTATATTGTATTTTCTGTCCGCGGCGTAATATAGCGAAGCTACTATTGGGTCAACTTTCGTTGGGTCTTCAAAATAAGATTGTCCAAATTTTCCTAAATAAGGACCGGCGATAATTTTGCCGGTAGGGGACTCATAATAAGGAAAATAAAACTTTTTAACAGTTTTTCCCGCTTTTTTTAAATTTTCTGTTAAAATATTTGATTGGGTTTCTTTTCCCGAACAATCTGTCCCTTCAAAAGTGATTATCATTTTTATCTCCTTAAATTAATTATTTCTTCATAAGTGAGTAAATTTTGTTCGCCAGTTGACATATTTTTAACAGAATATTTTAACGCCTTTAATTCGTTTTCACCTACAATTATAACAGTTTGAACTCCTTTTTTATTGGCATCTTTCAGTTTTGATTTAAAACTTTTATCATTAAACAAAACCTCACAAGAGATACCGTCCTTTCTTAATTTGGAAGACAAACTTAAGCACTGTGGTAAAGTGTCTCCAAGAGGAATAATTGCGACATTGTTGTTTTGATAGTTTTGTTTATTTATTAAATCAGTTTGTTGAAGAATGTCGAATAATCGACTTAAACCAATACTCATTCCGACGCCCGGCAATTTCTTTGAAGAAAAATAATTAGCGAGATTGTCATATCTTCCGCCACCGCCGACTGCGCCCATATTGTGATGATCTTTGAGAAAAACTTCAAATACGCAACCGGTGTAATAGTTGTGTCCTCTTATTATATTCATATTAAAAATGTAGTTATTAACACTTAAATTTTTTAGGTGTTGGTCGACTTCCTTTAATTCCTCAATTCCTTCTACAAGTGTTTGATTTTTTGATAATTTGAGCAAATTTTTATTAATTTCACCAAAATTTCCTTTAATTTTTATAAAATCCAGTAAAATTTTGCATTTTTTATTGTCTAAATTTAACTCGAACAGTAATTTTAATGTTTCTTCTTCTCCAATTTTTTCATATTTGTCAAGTATAGTAGATATCTCTTGAAATCTATTTGCTTCGCCTATACTTTCTATAACACCGTATAAAATTTTACGGTTAGATATTTCTACTTGGCAGTCCAAATTAAGCTCGTTAAAAATGTCTTCATAAAGCGATATACATTCTGCATCGGCGACAAGTGAAAGATTTTCGTTTCCAATAATATCTGCGTCGCATTGGTAAAATTCACGGTAGCGACCTTTTTGAGGTCGTTCTCCTCTGTATACTTTACCTATTTGAAATCTTTTAAAAGGAAATGTAAGTTCTCCTTCCTTCATAGCGACATATCTTGCTAAAGGAACAGTAAAATCATATCTTAAACAAGCATCAGTGGAACCCTTTTCGAATCTATAAATTTGCTTATCTATTTCTCCCCCTGATTTTGCTAAAAGAATTTCAGAATATTCCATAACAGGTGTGTCTAGTGGCAAAAATGCGTGCCTCAAAAAAACATTTTTAATTTTTTGAATAATGTTTTCAAAAACAAGTTCCTGTTCAGGCTCCAACTCCCAGAAGCCGGTCACTTTTCTTGGTAAAATTTTTTTATCTTGCATAACTACCTCATCAAAAAAATTTTATACTATTGCTAAAAAAATGTCAAATAAACAGCCAAACATTAATAAGTCGAATTAAATAATTCCAAAAAAAAACGGTCTTGAATAAGACCGTAATAACTCAAAAAAAATTGTAATTTGTTATAACTTTTCCACCAAAACTTATCCACATTTCCACAATCAAATATTTATGCAAAAGTGTTTATTTTTATGCAAAAGTACGATTTATGTGGATTTGGTGGATAAATTACAATAAGTTATCCACATTTCCACATATTTTTATTGAGTTTAATGTTTAAATTCGTTTTTTAAGGGAAGTTGTCCAGCTTTTGTTTAAAGATTATGAAGAATGTTAATCGTATATGACAAATCTTGAAATAAAAAATAGTAAATTTTTGCCGATTTTTGCATAATCATACTTTTTTCAAAAACCTAGATTTTTCGCCTTCGTAAATTATATCAAGCTTGTGTAAAGCTCGAGTTGTAGCCACATACAACATATTTTTGTCCAACTCCGAATAATAGTTGCATTTGTCAGCATAAGGAATAATGACGTGATCAAATTCGATTCCTTTTGATGTAGCTGCAGTTGTTAACACAAGTGGGTAATCAAATGAGTAGTCGGTTCCGACTATTATTTTGAATTGAATTTGATTTTTCAAAAGTTTTGCGAGCTGATTAACTTCTGCTGTGGTTTTGCATACTATTGCAGTATGTTCGAATTTGTTTTTGTTATCGTTGATAATTTTTAAGATTTCGTTTACAGTGTTTGTGGTCTTTGTTATTGTTGGTGCTTCTCCTTCACGATTCATATTGATTACACCTTTCAGTCCTATAAGTTTTTGACTGAACAAAGAAATTTGTTTTGTTGACCTATAAGTTTTGTTAAGAACAATCAATTTTGCTTTTAAAAATCTTGAAAGTTCGAACAAGTATTTTTTTGAAAGACTTTTTTCGATGCATTGATTAATATCGCCTAAAATAATTTTTGGGCAATCCCATATTTGATTAAACAAATAAAAATGAACAGGAGTAAAGTCTTGCATTTCGTCAATTATCACATATTTTGTGTCAAATTTTCTGTTCAATCCAAAAATGAATTCTTTTATTAGTAATAGTGTCGCAGTGTCTTCATAAGGGATTTTTGAAAAATCAGGTATTTTAAGACCCTGGCGGGAAAAGAATATTTCGCATATTTTGAATATATCATCTACTGGGAAAAATTTGTATAGCATATTTCTAAATCGTGGGAAGATGGCGTCGGTTTCTTTTTTTGACAAACCAAAGCGTTCGATTAAAATTTCTGCCATATAATTTATGCGTTTACTGATAGGTAAATTTGCAAAAGATTCAAAATATAATTTTTTTATTTCTTCTTTTGAAAAATAAAACGCATTGTAACTATCTTCTTTGGCATCATTAGGTTTAAATAGCATATCTTTTGGGTCGTATATTCCAGCGAATGTTTCGTTTAGAAATGTCAGTAAATCTTTTAAGTAGTCAAAAGATGATTTGTAAGCGATTTCGTTTAATTTGGTTTGGTTTTTCTCGCTATAAATTTCGTCCATCAAATCTTCTCTAGGCTGAATCTGTCTTTTTAATTCTGATCTGGCAATATATGAAAAAGTCATTTCAATTACATTGTCTTCCCCCAATTCAGGCAAGACATCGCTAACATAATCTGAAAATAAGTTGGACGGTGAAAGAATCAAAACATCACTGCTTGAAAAGTCATTTCTGTGATTATATAAAAGATAACCTGCTCTGTGAAGGGCAATACTTGTTTTACCGGAACCTGCAACGCCTTGCACTAATATTGTTCTAAAATTTTCTTCACGGATAATTGCGTTTTGCTCTTTTTGAATTGTTGAAACAATTTGACGCATTTTAGGTGAGGCGTGCTGACTTAAAACCTGTTGTAAGATTTCATCGTTAATGGTTTCTTTTGTATTTATATAATAATTTAATTTTCCGTTTTGAATGTTGTATTGCCGTTTTAAAGTAATTTCACCATTTACTTTGCCGTTTAGAGAATTATAATAAGCATTTCCTTCGTTGTAATTATAATATAATTCGCTGATAGGGGCACGCCAATCATATACATATGAAACATCGTCCAAAGCTATATGATGCAAACCAATATAATATTTTTCGGGTAATTCACAGTTTTCTTCTTTAAAATCTATGCGTGCAAAATATGGACGAGCTTTTAGTTTTACAAAAGCATCTATTCTTTTTGTTAAAGTGTCTATTGTCGCATCCGTTTCATTTATCTTGCTCAAATAAAAGGCAGAATCGGTGGTTTCTAAAGAATAAAAATTGTCTGCACGCTCCGAAAGTAATTCTGTATTGAGCCGCTTAACTTCTTCTCTTTCTTTTTCCCAAATTTCAAGATTTTTTTGAATAACATTTTCGACTGTTTGTAGATACTTTTCTTCCTCTTTCATTCTTTCCCTCTTTTTTCGAGACATTATATCACATCTACATATATAAATCAATGCATAATGAACTTTTTTGATTTAAAAATCAAATTTCTAAAAAAAACATTCGCTATGGCGAATGTTTTAGGCTTGCAATGTTGGGACTGTAACCAGAGGTCCAATGGCGGAGTTGTTAGTCATATTGGCTATTAAAGTCGAAATATGCAAAACCAAGGCTTTGCATATTGGTGAAGTTTTAAAGTAGTCAGTAGGTTTTGCAAGTTCATCAAAATATTTTTTTTCTATAGCTACATCTGCGCTCATTTGCACAAATATTTTGAAAATACACTCTGGTTCGGGTACAACACTTCTTGCGATGGTAACACGTGCAACATTATCGTTAAGCAACTTTACCTCGATTTCATCTCCGACTCGAATGTTTACCATACTGCCTTCTTTTGGAGGGTCGAGTCGCTCGAATTCTGCACGGTCCAAGAGGGGTTTAAAATTCATATTTTTAATTATTTTATCCATAATTTCTCCTTTTAAAGTAAAATATTTAGTATTTATTTACATTTTTTTATTTTTTAAGTCGTAGTTCCTTTACAAAATTAATTTTACAATTTATTTTCTAAATCTTCAGTTTCGCTTATTTGGCCCGGTTCTTCGTTAGAAGTATTTTCTTCACCTTCACTTTTTTCTTCCTCTTTGAGTGCTAGTGCAACAGCCACAATTTTTGAGTCGCCTTTAAGTTTCATTATTTTAACTCCCTGGCTCACACGGGAAAGCTGACTTATTGAATCAATAGGAGTTCTTATTATAATGCCATTGTCGGCGATTAGTAGCAAGTCTTCATCTCCGCTGGTTTGTTTTAATGAGGCAAGTTTTCCTGTTTTTTCGTTAAACACTCCGGCTTTTATGCCTGAACCAGCTCGACCTTGCAATCTGTAATCATCAACTGAAGATCGTTTTCCGTAACCGTTTTCGGAAATTGTGATTATTTGTGATCCTTGTTTAACAAGGGTCATATCTACTGCGAATTCACCTTTGTTAAAAGTCATAGATTTGACGCCCTGCGACCCTCTTCCTGTTGCTCTAACAGTTTTTTCGCTAAATCTTATACATTTGCCATCGCTAGAAGCAAGAAGAATTTCATCGTTTCCATTGGAAAGTTCAACACCAATAAGTGAATCATTATCTTGAAGGCCTATAGCGAGTTTTCCGTTTTTGTTAATTCGCTTGAATTCTTCTAACTTTGTTTTCTTTATAAGACCGTTTTTTGTTGCCATAATTAAGAAGCCTTCGGAGTTCTCTTGTCTTGGAATAATTGCAGATATTTTTTCATCTGCATCAAGCATAATTAGGTTTACAATACTTCTTCCTTTTGCGGTTCTTTGAGCTTCAGGGATTTCATAAGCTTTTATGCAGTAGACTTTTCCTTTGGTCGAAAATAAAAGTAAATCATCGTGAGAAGATGTGGTAAACATTCGCTCTACATAGTCTTCATCTTTTGTTTTGTGAGCTGTTATACCCACTCCTCCTCTTTTTTGTGAATGATATTCACTAGTGGACATTCTTTTTATATACCCTAGATGAGTCATTGAAATCACTACATTTTCTTTAGGTATAAGGTCCGCAATTTCAATACCACCCATATCAAGACTTATTTCTGTTCTTCTTGGCTCGCCGAAAGAGTTCTTTATTTCTTCCAGCTTATCTATAATTATCTTTTTAACCCTATCAGGCTTGTCAAGAATATCTTGCAAATCTGCTATTTTAGTTTCTAGCTTTTTAAGTTCTTCATTTAATTTTTCAACTTCAAGTCCCGTTAGTCTTGAAAGTTGCATTTCCAAAATTGCACTTGCTTGAATATCATCGAGCTCAAAATTTTGAACGAGTTTTGTTATGGCATCCTGTTTATCTTCTGATGCTTTTATTATAGCAATCACTTCATCTATATTTGCAAGAGCGATTACTAAACCTTTGACGATATGTTCGCGTTCTTTAGCTTTATTTAGGTCAAAAGTTGTACTTCGTCTCACTACTTCAATTTGATGGTCGATATAGCATTGCAACATTTCTTTTAGATTTAAAATTTTTGGTTGACCATCAACGAGAGCGAGCAATATAATTCCTTCGCTTTGTTGAAGTTGAGTGTGTTTGTATAGAAGATTTAAAACAACTTGAGCGTTTGCATCTTTTTTAACTTCAACTACGATGCGCATACCATTTCTATCTGATTCTTCTCTGATATCGCTTATGCCTTCAATTTTTTTACTTTTTACATATTCTGCTACTTGTATAATAAACTTGGCGCGATTTACTTGATAAGGAAGTTCAGTAATAACTATTAGTTGTTTACCAGAGCTTGATTCCTCTATATCAGTTTTGCCACGAAGGACAAGCCCACCTTTTCCTGTTCGATAAGCGTGCTTAATTGCACTTCGTCCCATTATGACTCCGCCAGTAGGGAAGTCGGGTGCAGGGATATATGAAATTAACTCATCAATATCCATATCTGGATTTCGAATTAGTGCTTGTGTTCCGTTTATTACCTCGGTAAGATTGTGAGGTGGGATGTTTGTCGCCATACCAACAGCAATACCATCAGAGCCGTTTACAAGCAGGTTTGGAAATTTTGTTGGTAAAACGGTTAGTTGCTTAAGGGTGTCGTCAAAGTTCGGATAAAAAGCAACAGTATCCTTGTCCAAATCTTCAAGCATAAGCGAAGCTATTTTGGAAAGTCGTGCCTCTGTATAACGCATAGCAGCAGGGGGGTCACCATCAATAGAACCAAAGTTGCCGTGCCCATCAATCAACGGACATCTTATTGAAAAATCTTGTGCAAGGCGTACAAGAGCATCATAAACAGAGCTGTCGCCGTGTGGGTGGTATTTTCCCATTACCTCGCCGACGATTCTTGCGCATTTTTTGAAAGGCTTATCATAGAAGTTACCGAGTTCGCCCATTGCGTATAAAATTCGTCTGTGCACAGGTTTTAATCCATCTCTAACATCAGGGATTGCCCGAGAAACATTGACAGCCATTGCATAAGAAATAAACGAGCGTTTTAGTTCTCCAACGGTGTCGACTTTTTCAATTTTTGTGTTGGCAAGAATTTCTTCTAGCGATTTTTTTTCTTTTCCTTCTTTCATTTTTTCCTCTAATTTCTTATCTTTTTGAAGTCGTTAATCGACATTAACAACATTTGTTTTTTTGATTAAGTGCTGTAATTAATAAACTAGACATCAAGGTCAGTTACTAGTGTCGCATTATTTTCAATAAATTGTCGTCGCAGTTCTGGATCCTCGCCCATAAGCTGATTGAAAAGTTTGTCTGCTTCAATAGCATCTTCCATTGTTATTTGAATCAATGTTCTTTTTTCAGGGTTCATAGTTGTTTCCCAGAGTTGTTCAGCGTTCATTTCTCCAAGACCTTTGTAACGCTGAATATCGCCCCCTCTTCTTCCGTTTTTTGCAAGTTCTTCATTTAATTCTTCATCTGAATAAAAATATTTTTCTTCTTTTCCTCTTGTTAGTCTGTAAAGAGGCGGTTTTGCTGAATACACAAATCCATTTTCGAGCAAAGGTCTCATATATCTAAAGAAAAATGTTAGGAGCAGAATTCTTATGTGCGACCCATCTACATCGGCATCAGTCATAGAGATAATTTTGTGATATCTCAATTTGCTTTGATCGAAGTCATTGCCTATTCCTGCGCCAAAAGCTGTAATCATA
Source organism: uncultured Clostridia bacterium (assembly GCA_944380695.1). Lineage (GTDB taxonomy): Bacteria > Bacillota > Clostridia > Christensenellales > UBA1242 > Caccovivens. The sequence continues at coordinate 10,048 of CALWII010000077.1, forward strand.
TTTTTTATTTCTTGATTTTCTAAAATTTTATGAAGGCGAGCTTTCTCAACATTAAGGATTTTGCCACGAAGGGGTAATATCGCTTGAAATCTTCTGTCTCGGCCTTGTTTAGCTGTACCACCAGCGGAATCTCCCTCTACCAAATATATTTCACAATTTTCAGGATTTTTCTCTGTGCAATCTGCCAGTTTTCCAGGTAATGTGCTGGTTTCCAAAACGCTTTTTCGTGTAAGTTCACGAGCTTTTCTTGCCGCATCTCTAGCTCTTTGTGCATTAACACTTTTTAAAATCAAATTTTTTGCTTCGGCTGGGTGTTCTTCAAGGTAGTCTCCGAAATTGTCTACCATTGCTTTATACACTATTGTACGCATCTCGCTGTTTCCCAGCTTTGTTTTTGTTTGACCTTCGAATTGAGGTTCTTTTAATTTTACGCTTATAACAGCGGTAATTCCTTCACGGCAGTCTTCACCTGATAGCTTTTCATTTTCCTTAATGATTTTGTTTTTCAAAGCGTAATCGTTTATAACTTTGACAAGCCCGTTTTTAAAACCATCAAGATGAGAGCCACCCTCCTCGGTATTGATGTTGTTTGCATATGTGTTTATAATTTCACTGTAGCCATCATTATATTGAAAACAAACTTCAATTTCATTTTCGACTTCGCCTGATGAAGACCTGTTAAATTTATTAAAGTAGACAGGGCAGGAAAGAATTGTTTCTCTGTTTTTGTTTAAAAAATCAACAAATTCAACAATTCCGCCCTTAAATTCAAAAACATCTTTTTGTTCTTTCCCGGGGCGTTTGTCTTCTATGGAAATAACTAAACCCTTGTTTAAAAAAGCTATCTCACGAAATCTTGATTTCATTGTGTCATAATTAAAAATTGTCGTTTCAAAAATTTCGTCATCTGGCCAAAAGGTTATTGTTGTGCCTCGCTTGTCAGTTTTGCCTACAATTTTTAAAGGTGAAGTTGTTTTGCCTCTTGAAAACTCTATAATGTGATACAGCCCATTTTGATAAACTTCTGCCACAAGTTTTGAAGAGAGCGCATTAACACAGGAAACTCCAACACCGTGTAAGCCTCCTGAAATTTTGTAGCCTTCACCGCCAAATTTTCCACCTGCGTGCAATTTTGTCAGAACGACTTCAACAGCGCTTTTGCCTTCTTTTTCAATAATACCGGTAGGAATTCCACGCCCGTTGTCAGCGACACTGCACGAGCCATCTTCATTTATTGTGACTTCTATCTTTGTGCAATATCCAGCCAAAGCTTCATCAATAGAATTGTCTACGACTTCGGTTACAAGATGATGTAAACCGTGTTCGTCTGTTGATCCGATATACATACCTGGTCTTTTACGAACGGGTTCCAATCCTTCTAACACCTGTATATCATTCGCACCATAATGTTGTGAGCTTGTTAATTCCAACTCGTCGGTAGTTTTTTCAGTCATATTTATCTCCGTTATATATAATATAATATATATATATTATATAATATTATGGACAATTTAACAAGCATTTTAACACAAAAGTTGTAGTAGAAAGATATATAACAAGCCGAAAATCAAGTCAAAAAATGGCGCATAAAATTGAACAAGCAATATTTATTTTTTATTTTTTGTTTCATCAACAAAACTGAAATGTTCGTTTTTTAATTTTACAAAATAGGTTTTGTTCTCGATTTCCAATTTGCCCTTGTAAAATATTTTTGCTGTGCATATTTTGTCTGAACCGATTTCTTTATACTCTATATCATAGAAACTATACCCAAGTATGTTAAGAAAAGGGTTAATGTAATATAAAGAATTATGCATATAAACAATTCCAATAAAGATTATCGTAGTTATATAAACACAAAAAACGCTCACATAAGACAGGTCAAGAGGGATTGCAAAAAGAACGAAAAGAGAAAAGTAGCCCAAAAAATGTCTGTCAGTTATGTTGTGTTGCGACAAGATTTGAACTTCTTTTGATGTGTCATTATTAAATTTTATATTCCACAAGAGCCCCCAAATGCTCGCTATACTTAAAAGTAACAATGTTGCAAGATTGATGCTATTCAAAACATTAAAAGTTAGGTTGGCGTTTATTAGTTCCACGACCAACTTTAAAAGAACAAGGAAGTACATAGGCATAAAAGCACTAATATAAAGGGTAAGATTTTTTAAAAATTTCATAATCGTATTATTTGTAACAAAGGAAAAAAATACCCAAAATTGTGGAATTTTTTTAAAAATAATTCTCAATATTAAACGGGCAATTTAAAAGTCGATATTACAAAATAAAATTGTGGTGAAGTCAAGATAAAAAATTAAAAGATAAATATTTCTCCATCGTGTGTAAGTTGCATCTTGTTTCTCAATAATGGAATGACGGAGTCAGAATAATGAACGGCGTAAAATTTTACATTTTCAAATTCCTTTTTTAAGTTTAAAGCTTGATTAACATTCAAATGCTTTTTACTTAATTCGGCAGAGGACACATCAATAAAAATATGATTTGATTTTTTTAGAATTTTTTGCAGTGAATCGCAAATTGCAGTATCTCCTGAAAACCCTACTCTTAAAATCCCGTTATCAGCCACAAACCCAAATGAATTTTCGATGTGTAAAACTTTATAAGTTGTGAATTTAAGATTGGCGATCTTAAATATTTTCCCGTTGCAAAGTTGAGAATATAAAATATGCTTTTTTGCAAATTCGAAATTATCTTTTATATTTAAAGCGGATGTTAAATAATCATATCGTGTCCAAAAATCTTCGGGAGCGAACAATTTGATTTTTTTTGAGAAATTTTTATGTATCAAGGTTTCAATAAACAAATGAAAATCAGCCCAGTGGTCGCTATGATAGTGTGTGATTATGACTGTGTCGATTTTTTCTAATTTTTTGTTTACAAAAAGCGTTTTAAAAGAGCCTTGTGGCAAATCCAACAAAATGTGATCGTCGATAATATAACTTGTGGAAAGACGCTTTGTCCAAGAGTTTCCAGAGCCTACTACTTCAATTTTCATATTTATTTCCTTTTATTTAATGTGTTTATCAAGTTGTCTAAAATGGCATTTGTTTTAAAATCTAAAACAAAATTTGCACTGTATTTATTTTTTGTAAAATCCAAACGAGTGTTTAGGACTCCATAATTGCACTTTTGTACATCAAATAAATTTTGATTTATCACATAGGCAATTGGGCAAACATCGAATAGTGGTTTTATAGAAACATTCAATTTAGTTATTATTTTTTTGAAATCATTTATTAACATTTTATTACACCGAGTTTTTTCAAGCGTTTCGACTAAATATGGCAAACTTAACACTAATTTTTCTGTAACATTCTGCACAGGGAAGACGGTGAGGTCTAATTTAGAAGTAAATATATGATTTGTTGCAACATAATCTTGAGCGTAATTATATTCATTGTTATCTGGAGCAAAGAAGTTACCCCCTAAAAACAATAATTTTATTTTGTTTTTGATATCGGGGGCTTTTTTTAGGGCTAATGATATGTTTGTTGGGGCAGCTATAGAAATAATTAATGTTTTATTATTTTGTCTTGCAATTTCAATAATTTTTTCTACAGCAGGTGAAGTATTATCAAATCCCACTGTGCTAAAATTTGTTGAACCCATAAAAACTTTATTTTTAAAACGTTTATCTAGCAGGTTACAAATTTGAACAGCCTTTTTATAAGACTTTAAGCAATTTTTTTCTATGTCTATGTCTGTTGCATTTAAAAAGAAATTAGGGGCAATAGTTATAGCCTTTAAGTTTAAGTTCGATCTTAACAAATAAGCAAGTGCAAATTCATCATCTACTTCATTGCAAACATCTGTGTCAATAATGATTGGCAAAGTTTTAATTGGATTTTTTGGATTGATATATTCGTAAATATCTTTCCAAGAATTAAATGCGATATATTTTCCACTATCTTTTTTATTAAAATATGAATTAAACAGAACGGCCTTTATACCGGCTGATTGCATCTCTTGCACTATATCAACTCGATCGTCAATCATAATATCTATTTTTTCTTTTATTGCGGTTTCAACTTTATTAGAAATGTTTGTGATGAGTTTGTCATAACATATCCCGTTGTTTTTTAGCCAATTGATTGTTTGTTTTTTTGTTGAATATCCGTCTTTTCCTCGGGCGCTTATTAATATTATTTTGTGACCGTTTTCTTTTAATTTATTTATAAACAATCTAGCATCTTTTTTTGGTTTTATATAATCAAATATTGTTGACACACAATATCTATTATAAATTTTACAGTTTTCTTTTGACCAAAAAAACATACCTTTTGTAGGGTGGAATTTTTTATTTTTAAAGCCAGTTTTCAGTTTTTTAGAATTAATATAAATAGCGCATGGGATATATGCTTTTGAAAATTCAGCTATTACATCATCAATATCGATACCGATAACCATTTTTTCTCCTAGTTAAATGGATTATAACATATTTTAAATAAAACCAAAAATATTTCGCTGAATGGCGAAGAATTTAATAAAAATTTAACAATAAATAAAAAACTGTTGACAATTTACATAAAAGAGCATATACTATAATCACGACGCGGGATAGAGCAGTCCGGAAGCTCGTTGGGCTCATAACCCAAAGGTCGCAGGTTCAAATCCTGCTCCCGCAACCAAGGCAAGACGAAGAGATAGATATGCTCTTCGTTTTTTTTGTAGAGATGAAGTGAAGAACCTGCGACCACTTAACGAACGAAGTGAGTGGGCGGTCATACAAGGTTCAAATCCTGCTCCCGCCATTAGAATTATATCAAAGCAAAAAGACGGTAACTCATAGTAAAAAAACAACGCTTAACATTTAAATGTTAAGCGTTGCTTGACAAATCGGTTATTAAAAAGGGGGTACACAAGTTTTAATTTATAAAATTTGTATTCACAAATCAAACTAATTGAGATGGGTGCTTTTTGAAAAAGTCTTGTTTTTCTGCTAAAAATTTAATGTGTCCATCTTTTTTTATTGATTTATAATCATCAAATGCGCAGTCCCAAGAAAAAGCTTTTTTCTTGTCAAAACCTAAATAATCGGCAACATTTTCTGTGCCACTTGGTGCCATTGGATGCAAAAGCAAGTTGGCAGTTTTTATTAATTGAAGAGTGTTTACAGTTAAAAGCTTCAACTTTTCTTCATCGCAAGAGTTTACTTCTTTGACCCACATTTTGTTTATATCTCTAACAAAAACATCAACAATATTAATCACCTGGTGAAGTTTTTTGTCGAACATAAAGCGTTCGTAGTCTAAACACGCCTTTTTACATTTTTCCATAATTTCTTGGGAAACTGTCTCCTGCGGAACAATTCCGTTAAAGTTATTTTGTGTGCTATAAAAGAATGTCCTTAATATTCGATTATAAACATTTGTAAGCAGATTTCCTTCTTTTAATACTGGGTCGATGTCATCCGGTTTTGCATCAGGGTTAAAAGGTTTTGGCATAAAATTGACATTATTATTCGACAAATTCATACCTAGAAGATGCATTCTTAATTGTTCAGGAGTGTAATAATCCAGCAATTCTCTTGCCATAGGAGGTTTTATCGCTCCTGAAGAACTTGCCTTTTTATTTAGAAACAAGAGGTGTTTAATAGGGACGAGATGCGTTAATTGAAAATCTTTGTCTTTTGGTGGATAGCTAACATTTTTGCTTTGCATATGCAACCACATAGACTGTTGGGCAGGTCCATAGAAAGACAAATTATCTTCGCCGATTATTTGATAAATTTCTGCATCAACACTTTTCCAAAATTTTTCCCATTCGTTGTCAGGCTTCCCAACAGACTTTAAATATGCTTTTGTTATTGATATGGGCGCCCATAAACTTTCTGGCCAAACATAGAATGTTTGATTTTTTAATCCCTCTATTACAGGACAATCCACTCCCCATGGATCGTTTCCTGTTAAACGAAAAGGTACAAGAGTTTTGCCCGTGCGGTAGCGAATTGAATTATTTGCTAAAATCTC
>CALWII010000078.1 GCA_944380695.1 uncultured Clostridia bacterium
GTTCTCTATTTTTAAAACCTTTAATTTTTGCACGGTACAAAGTAATATTTTTAGCGATTGACATATTTAACCCGGACACATAAGAAAGCAAGCTAGGTGATGCGGTATTAAGATCGACACCGACGCTATTAACACAATCTTCAACCACTCCGGTCAAAACTTCTGTCAACCTGTTTTGAGGCATATCGTGTTGGTATTGCCCAACCCCGATACTTTTTACATCAATTTTAATCAGCTCTGCCAGTGGGTCTTGCAATCGACGAGCGATTGACACAGCACTTCTTAAAGAGACATCATAGTCTGGAAATTCTTCTGCTCCTAATTTTGAAGCGCTGTAAACGGACGCTCCCGCTTCACTGACAACAGCGTATGAAACAGGTCTTGAAGTGTGCTTAATTAATTCAGCAACAAAAATTTCTGCCTCTTTTGATGCGGTACCGTTACCAATTGAGATAATATCCACAGAATACTTTTCAATCAGGTCTTTCAGTTTTTCAATTGACTCCTCAGTTTTTGATTGAGGCGGAGTCGGATAAATAACAGTCGTAGCCAAAACATCACCATTTTTGTCTATAACAGCTATTTTACAACCCGTTCTATATGCTGGGTCGAGTCCCAAAATAATATTATTTTTTAAAGGTGCTTCCATAAGTAAAGGTTTTAAATTTACTTCAAACATTTTTATAGCTTGTTCGCAAGCAGCATCAGTCAATGTTGCTCTTAATTCTCTTTCAAGTGCTGGAAATAACAAACGCTCATAACTGTCTTGAATAACGCTGTCGATGATGTCGTCAGTTGCTGGATTTTCTTTTTTAAAACAAAATCTGATTTCTTTTAGCATTAAATCCTCGTTTACAACGGCATTGACTTTTAAGCACTTTTCTTTTTCTCCCCTGTTAATAGCGAGAACACGATGACTTGGCAAATTTTTAGCTTCTTGTTTAAACCCAGAATATGTTTCATAAGTAAGCTTGTTTTCCCCGTCGAGCAAAACACATTCTATTGTCGCTTTATCAAAAAGTAATTCACGAAGAGTTTTACGCAACGCCGCATCATCGCTTATCCTTTCTGCGATTATATCTTTTGCACCGTTTATTGCATCTTCAATCGTTTCAACTTGTTCAGACAAAAACTTTTGAGCCTCTTGGTTGATATCAACACCTTTTTGTTGCTTTTGCAAAATGTCAGCTAATGGTTCTAGCCCTTTTGCAATAGCGACGGAAGCCCTCGTTTTTCGCTTTGGCTTATAAGGTCTGTAAATATCTTCTACCTCTGTCAGCGTTTTAGCAAGTGACAATGCTTTTTCTATTTCATCAGTCCATTTGCCCTGTTCGGTTATTGTTCTTTTAACCTTTTCTTTTTCTTCTTCAAGGTTTCGCAGATATTTCAAGCGGTCAGCAAAACTTCTCAAAACCTGGTCATCACAGGAACCGTGCATCTCTTTTCGATACCTTGCAATAAAAGGTATAGTGTTTCCCTCATCTAAAAGTGCAATTATATTTTCAGCATACGCCTGTTTAATTCCAAATTCGCTTGCTAATGTTTCAGTTAAATTCATATTTATCTCCTCGTAGTAAATTTTTTGTTTTAATCATTGATTATTTTGTAGATTTCATCATCTGTAAAGGAAAAAGCGTTTTCAAAAAGTGCACAACTTGTTAAGCGTAAGAACTCAATCTCTCTGTTTAAAGCTATCTCCTTGTAATCATAAGAACCTAAACGAATTTTAATAGGATATTTATTCAAAAGCTTTAAATTTGTAAATGTTGCTCCTTTACTAGAGAATGCCCTAGGGCATAAGATAATTGTAGTTTCATAGTCAGACAAAATTTGTAAATCATCTTTTTCCGCATACATACCACCAACAATATAACACTCTCTGTCTAAAAAACCAAAATCTTCCAACACCATAGCCGGCATCTGCCCATTATATTTTTTACTAATATCGCCTGTTTTGGTCAAGTCATCATATAAAAAAACAGTAACCGGAATTTTTAATGCTGAAATACAGAACAAAATTTCATCATCATCTAACAAATCAATCATAATTGAAATATTAAAACCCAGCGATTTGCATTTTTCAAGTCTAATTTTGTCAAGAGCAATTACAGTCGGAATAATTAAAGTACCATCTAATTCGTATTTTTTCATCATTTTTTTCTCTTTCTCTGGTTCCATACAAAAGCATCTTACAGTTTTCACATTGGCAGATTTTAATTTTTTAAAATCATCTTCATTTTTTGCGTAAAAGAAATCATTATTAAAAGTTTGCATAAAATCCTCTAAATTAGTAAAATATTTTTGTAGAAATGAATCCTTTGATTTTCAAATCTTTAACGACATAAACAAGATTAAATTAAAACAGTACTAGATTAATTATACATTTTTTGAGGAGGCAAAGCAAACAAATGACAACGATTTTACATTCAGATGTTAACAATTTTTTTGCTTCTGTTGAATGTTCAACAAAACCAGAATTAAAAAATAAACCCGTGGCTGTAACAGGCAATCCTGAAAAAAGAACGGGTATAATTTTAGCGAAAAATGAAATAGCAAAAAAATTTGGTGTTAAAACAGGAATGAGCATATTTGAAGCCAAACAATATTGTCCTGAACTTGTCTGCCTAGCGCCACATTACCAAACTTACGAGGATATATCTCTACGCCTGCACGAAATATACCTTGAATATACAGATTTAGTTGAACCGCTTGGACTTGATGAATGTTGGTTAGATGTAACAAACTCCATTAAAATACTTAAAAAAGATGGGAAAGAAATAGCGAATGAAATTCGTGAACGGGTAAAACAAGAGTTCGGCTTTACAGTTTCCGTGGGAGTTTCGTTTAACAAAATTTATGCAAAA
>CALWII010000079.1 GCA_944380695.1 uncultured Clostridia bacterium
AGGTTTTCCCTCTGCTTCAAACTTTTTTATTGCAATCTCCCTGTCAACACTGATTTGTTGAATCGCCTGTTTCAATCTATCATTCCCAACAGCATAATGGGTTGCAGGATAAATAGCTGCGTATTTGATTTCGTTAATGAGTGTGCCTGAAACGGGGTCGAACTCAAAAATTTTTTCAATTTCATCACCAAAAAACAACACTCTTACAGCCATTTCGGACTGATTGGCTGGGAAAATATCCAATGTGTCTCCCTTGGCACGAAAAGTCGACCTCTTAAAATCGAGCTCGTTTCTGGTGTATTGAATGTCAATTAAACGCCTCATAATCTCTTCACGACTGACGATGTCCCCTTGTCTTAAAGAAATGTGCAAATTGTAATATTCCTGCGGGCTTCCCAACCCGTAAATACAAGATACAGATGCAACGACAATAGTGTCTCTGCGTTCAAGTAACGAAGAGGTTGCTGAAGAGCGTAGCTTATCAATTTCTTCATTGATAGACATATCTTTTTCTATATAAGTGTCGGTGCTGACAATATAAGCTTCTGGCTGATAATAATCATAGTAAGAAACAAAAAACTCCACACGATTTTCTGGAAAAAATTCACGAAATTCGTTACATAGTTGGGCGGCCAATATTTTATTGTGAGCGATAACTAATGTTGGTCTATTAAGTTTTTGTATTATATTAGCCATAGTAAAAGTCTTACCGCTTCCGGTAACTCCAAGCAAAACTTGATTTTTTAAACCATCGTTAAACCCGTCGACTAATTTTTGAATAGCTTGTGGTTGGTCGCCTGACGGAGAAAATGGCGAATGGAGTTTAAAATCTTTCATAATTATCCTTTGAAAATCATTTTTAAAACCAATCCAAATATAAAACTCACTGTTGCGAGGAACAAACTCCTTAAAACAAGCAAACCAAAGGTTTTTTTCTGTCTTCTGCTGTCGATTTCATAAGTCTGTCCCTTTTTTTTTAAAGTTACACAATAATAATAACCCATTTTGCTTTCAGAAACAACAAAATCAATGTAGTTTTCATTAGAAAGTTCACTCATAATTTCATCAATTTCTGCAACGGACAAAACGAATTTTTTTGATAACGCCCCGGCAATTTCGCTTGGAGAAACGAGGCATGTTCGTTTTTTTGGACACACCTTACATAAATAAGACATAACAAGCTTTGCCTTTCGTGACAAAAAACACCTCGCAAATACTAGGTTAATTTTGTTATTGCCCTATATAAAAACTTTACACAAAAAAAGCAGTAAAAACTGCTTTATCTGTTAAAAATATTGTCTGTGCTGCTTTTTAAAAAGATTAAATTGGCATTATCTCTTAATTGAGTAACAGTAAGCTTATTATCTTTTAGTTGACTCTCAGCGGGTTTAATCTTTTCTTTGTAAATTTTGGCGTATTCGTCTTGCAGTTGTGAAGAAATATCATCAACAAAGCCCATTCCATTATCCCTGCTGTCCATCTGCTTTTCCAAATTTCGAAGTATTTCGTAATTTTGATTGATTTCGTTGCTGATGCTATTTATTGTTGAAATGTATTTTAATAAAATTTCTTTTTCTATATGAAGCATTTGTGACAAGACGGAAATTAAATTAACATCGTTTTCTGTTATAAGAGTTGATAAATCATCAACTGTGAATTGCGATTTATCGCAAACTGAAAAGTCTAAATCAATTGCTTCCAAATTTACAAAATAATTTTTTAAAATCGCAACAATTTTATCTCTTTCATCTTTTTGAAACTTTACGCAAGTCGGACTTAAGCCTTGAAACAATTTTATTCTGTCTTCGATTTCTTTTTCAAAAAGCCTGTAAGATATAAAATTTTTTAAATCATTGATTGCATTTTTGTCACCTTTTTTAACCGATTCGTAAAAACTCACTTTGTCATATTTATGGCGATTAAATTGACTTAAATCAATACGACAAAATGGTACATTCGGTGCTACAAACGCCAAGACTTCAATTATATCGTTTTTTAATTTTTCACTGTATTTTTCAAATTCTTTTTGAAAAGCAAAAACCTCATAAAGTCTGTCTAACATTCTAGCTAATTTCGCATATAAAATTTCTACTTTCGCTTTAGCCTCACTATGCGTTGGATAAAACTTTGGTGATTGAGTTAAATTTTCTTTTGCATGAACCAAATCACCAATTTGCATAGTCAAATCAGCCACAACAGAATCATCTGTTTCTAATTCAATTTTTTTTTCTAAACTAGTAATATTTTTTTCCAAGGCATTATATTCATCAATTATTTGCTCAAAATAGTTTATTTTTTTTTGAACAATTTTGGCTTCGCTGATATCTTTTTCGTATTGTCTGTCCTTATATTCATCTTTAATAATATCATCAATAAAAAGGTTGAACCAATTTATATCATAAACCAAATCCCCCATAGCGCCCCCATTGAACTTAATATATTTATTATATTTTACAAAGAAAAAGATAATATGTCAATACATAATTGTGTTTTTTCGATATTTGTCGAAAATATATGGAATTAATAAAATAAAAAAAACAAATAATAAACTATGCTAGACATAAAAACAAATCTCGTTTTAAAAATACTTCAAAAAGAATGTAAAAGCACAGGCTATAAAGTCGTCGATAAAGCCGACATAATTTCTGCTTTACCATCAAAATTTAGGATGGATGAAGAAAATTTAGACCATATAATCACTTTTTTGGAAAGAAGCGAATATATACACGTTAAATACGATGATGAACAAGTGTACTGTCTTTGTATACTTCCACTAGGGAATCAAGTAACCGAAAATGAGACGAAAGAGGTAAAAGACAAGCATAAAAATGTTTATGTGATATTGTTGATGTTTTTAGCTTCGTTAATAGGTGGGCTTATAGGAGCTATATTATCAAAGCTAATCAACTTTTAAAATTTGCAATAAAACCAGTCGTTTGCCAGACTGTAAACACCATCAAATCCTACAATAACATAATCTACTAGAGGTAGATTTAAATCGAGACATAGTTCACGAGTTTGTTTAAAAATTTCCAAATCAATTGCGCTTGGTTTTGAGTTGGAAGTTGGGTGATTATGTGCAAGAAAAAGATAAGCAGGCTTAAATGCCATAATAAATTTTGCGACTTGTCTTAAATCAAAATTTTTTAAACTTAAAGTGCCATTAACCAACCGAAGTTTTATTTTAACTCTGCCTGCCGGGTCAACTGCGATGATGTATAAAACTTCTGAAGATCTAAACTTCAACAATTCCTCGAAGTAATCGCCAATATTGCCACGATACTCGAAAGAATATTTTCTATCAAGCAAGTCCTCTGCGAAAAAATCAAAAACAAAAGCAAAAGCGTGCAACTTTTTTGCAGATTTTTCACCTATACCACGAACTGTTGATAATTGCTTAAAATCAGCGTTTATGATTGAGGAAAGACTGCCAAATTTATCCAGCAATCTGTGAGCAATTTCGTTGACATCACCTCTGGGAAAAATATAAGTCAAAACATACTCAATGGCTTGAATTTCACTAACATTATCGAGCCCTACCTTCAAAACGGTTTCTAGTAATCTCTTTCTATGCCCATTATGAGCACATTTATTGGCGGTCATACTCTCCTCAAATCAATAAAAACATAATTGGCAAAAATGTGATGATTAATTTTGATTAAACAATCTAAAAAATTTATTTGAATTAATGCTAAAAACACCATCAGCGCCAACAATAATATGGTCAATTAAATCTGATTTCATTTTAGCACAAAGCGATGCCACAAGATTATTCCCTTCGATGTCAGCGACGGAAGGTTTTGCTGAACCATTTGGATGGTTATGACATAAATAACACTTTGCAGGTTTATACAAAGTGATAAAGCGAGCTATAGCGTGTGTGCTTATACCAACACTTTTAATACCGCCTACAGCTAATTTTTGTTTATTCTTAATTTTACCTTTAGAATCGACTCCGACAATAAAAGTTTCTTCTACTTGTTTAAATCTTAAAAGTTCTTCGAAGAAATCTGCGATGCTGTTAGGATTGTTAAGAATATATTTTTTATTAAGCCCTGACTCGACATAGTATTGAAAAACATTGTAAATAAGGGAAAGCGCTTTTGCCGAGTGTTCGGTCATACCTTTTACTTCCTTGAGCACGAACCAGTCTGTTGTGAGAACATTAGAAAAGGAGCCAAATTTTTCTAACAAACATTTTGCGAGTTCAACATTGTTTTTTCTAGGTGAAACATAATCAAGTGTTAATGTCATCATTTCCTCGGCCGAGAGGGCTTTGTGGTCATCGCTTATATATAATTTATCGAGCAAAACGCATTTATTGGTTATCATAGCGCTCCTTATAAACGAAAATATTTTAACATACGACAAAGATTTTTGCAAAATGATTTTTGATAATGAAACGAACTATTAAAAGACAAACGGTGAAGAGTGCAAGAGTCTTTGATTTTAAGAAAACAGTAAATTTTTTGAATTAATAAAATTGAAAAAATTATATGCTGTTGATTAATGATAATGTTAAGTTAATAAAGACTTTATCGTGGCGAGCACCGACTAACCCGTCGGTGCTTCTGTTTCCACTTGCGTCAGGACCGCACTTTTTGGTTTATCAATAACTATAAACCTCTTTTCACAGTCTTTTGCTCTTATACTCTCACTCCCATAAAATGTATGTCTAGCATACCTATAAGCAAGAATCAAAATTTCATCATCAACATTTATGTAGTCGCCAACTGGATTAATACTATAACCTATCGAAGCATTTGCTAATTCTTTATCAATGTAAACGGTTTTTTGGAGCTTACCAGTGGCTGGACCAGTAATACAATTTATTCCTATATCATATTTGCTTAATTGATTAAATATAAATTCATCCTTCTCCCCTGATTGAAAGTCTATGTTTAAAGCCACTGAAACCTTTTCCCCAGAGTTTGCTATAACATCTGAAACAATAGTGTTTAAGTCTCCTACTTCATGGTCATCCCGCCAATGCCTAAAATCAACATACTGCAACATATTGACGCCAGTCCAACCATTATTGCCTCTTTCCCCATTTGAAGAATCTTTGTTTTTAAGAGAACATTTTTCTGATATATTTACCTCATGTTTTTTGTTATCCTTATCAACATACTCATATTGGAAAACTCCCCCATGCGAACCTTTTTCGCCACCGGCTGTACCGTCAGTCCCCACAGTAGGATTATAAACAGTAGGTGCTAGATTTTTATTTGCTAAATATTCATATTTGGTTACACTACCATCATCTAAATATAAATGCCTTATATTTTCTCGTGGTATTCCATCACTACCTTCACTAGTTCCTGCCCAGCCATCAGTTCCTCCTTCACCGTCAAGTCCACGCGAACCACTTCCGCCATCGCCTGACTTAATAATACCTTTAAAAGAAAAAGTAAGTTTTTCTGGCTCAGAGGTGGTGACAGTGCGTGCGAAAGCGTACACGCCTTGCCCGACGTCCCCATTTTTGTTGCGATCATGATGATAAGTTGTGCCATGCGAACCATTGGTCCCAATGATCGTGCCATAATAACCTATCCTATCCCCACCAGCCATTATCCAAGCAACACCTGCCATGTTGCCAGTTACATTATTATCACCTCTACTGGTCACATTTGATGTGTCATGTGAAATTGAAACATAACTTTTTAGATTTGTAGGACTATTCTTTATTTCATGGGCAACACCACCACAAGTAAGACTTTGATTTAAATCAATAGTGCCATAAACACTTGTGTTTATTAATTTTGTATCTTGGCCAATTTCTGTCGCTACAACACCAGTGTTACTTGTTGGATAAATTAAACTTCCCGCAATAATAACATCTTTAATAAAGATATTGGCTGTAATAGAGTTAAACAAACTATTTTTAGCGTTGCTTCTACGAACAAAATTAATAACTTTTCCGTTGCCTGCCAGATTGTAATTTAAAATTAAATCTTCGTTTAAAGTGCCGATCGTTATGTCCTTCGTCAAAACGATTCCTTTATAATAGATGTTTTTCTTGTTTTCCTCTGTTCCTTCTATTTCCTCTGTTCCTTCTAAACTAACATCTATACCATTCGTTGATGAGTAATTTGTAAATATTTTAGTAATCTCAATTTGCCTTCCTTGAAGGTATGGGCCAAATGTTTTGTTTAAAGGAGGCTCTAATGTTTCAACTGATCCGTCATTAATTTTATATGTTATTTCTTTTACATAATCGTTTTTTTCAAGCGTGTAAGTATTGTAATTAATAGGCAAAACTATATTAACACTAGGAGGTTTCGCTTGAAAGTCTAATCTAATCATAGAAAATGAATCAAATGTTGAGTCTTCAGGTGCATTAACCGTCAATTTTCCGTCTTCCACATCAGGTTTGTTTTCGAAATATTCTTCCAACATAAATGTAGAAGAATTTATTCTAAACAAACCTGTGGCTTCATCTTTGCTAATTGGATTCAAGGATGAATCATTTGGATTCAATGATGAATCATAAAGATATACTGCATAATTATTCGGTTTACCGTAAACTTCGTAGATGAAATCAGTTCCGTCGACATTAATAATTCCATCTTCGCCCAAATATGCTTCCAACAAGCTCATTTGTAGTGTTCCTTCAGTTTCTGTCAAAGTGTAATAATAAAGTTTGCCATTCAAATTAATTAAACTTTCAGGGAAAATGGTCGTATAATTTTGCCCACCTTGACTTACCGAAGTAATTATTAAATTTTCTGAATCTAAAGTTGCTTTGTAAGTTATTTTGTTTAAAACAAATGTATTGTCAGCATTTATTTCGACGTCAATAAAGTTGTTGATATTGCCATCTTCATCATATTTTACTTTATACAATACTGGTGTTAAAGTTGACTTTCTTTCGAAATATTCATCCAACATAAATGTAGCAGAATTTATGCTAAACAAACCTGTGCCTTCATCTTTGCTAATTGGATTCAAGGATGAATCATAAAGATATACTGCGTAATTATTCGGTTCACCGTAAACTTCGTAGATGAAATCGGTTCCGTCAACATTAATAATTCCATCTTCGCCCAAATACGCTTCCAACAAGCTCATTTGTAATCCCCTATCATCTTGAGACAATATGTAATAATACAATTTGCCATTCAAATTAATTAAACTTTCAGGGAAAATAGTTGTATAATCTTGCCCACCTTGACTTACCGAAGTAATTATTAAATTTTCTGAATCTAAAGTTGCTGTGTAAGTCTTTTCGTCTAAATCAAATGTATTGTCAGTATCTATTCTGATATTCGTAAAGTTGTTGATATTGCCATCTTCATCATATTTTACTTTATACAATACTGGATGTAACGTGTAAACAGTTGCTGTCGCAGGGTTGTTATCAACTTTAACAATACCTTCATCTTCATAGACCATAGATGAAGAAGTATTTTTAAGAACTGCTTTTCTTGTTATTGTCATCGAACTCAAATTATCATCAAGATCAAAAACCAACTCCCTGTCCGTTGCCGTACTACTTATTGACTTTGTTATGTCATTAACCGTGTATATTGCATCATAATTTTCCTTAATTTTAAAAACTATTTGATCAACATAATCATCACTGTTGCTATCATTAAAGGTTACATCATCTTCCCACTCTGCTTGACTTATACCAATTTTTGAAATTGAAGCAACTTCTCCGTCAAAAGTCAAAGTGCGATTTTCAGAATTTGGCATAATTGCTTCAGCCTTGCCATCAACTATCAGGCCGACATTTTCTTTTACATTAACATTCAATTGCTTTTCGCCAGAAACAGTTTTATAACTATATGTCGCAAAATCGTCTTCAAGATAATTTGTTATTTGGTCTCCCTCATTATCAAAATGGAATGTATATTTGACTTCTAATGTCAAATCATTGAATTCTGGTTTACCCAACAAATTTCCCCAAGTCCAAATGCA
>CALWII010000080.1 GCA_944380695.1 uncultured Clostridia bacterium
CCGCGGAAAGATATGGCAGGGAAGTCTTTCCGCTATCACGCCGGGGCGGAGAAAACTTGCACACAGGCAACTTTTCTTGACCGCCCGTTCAAGTCCTTTTAGTTTTATTAAAAAAACCGACATTTAAAGTCGGTTTTTAATTGGTGCTGGTGGTGGGACTTGCTCCGCGGAAAGATATGGCAAGGAAGTCTTTCCGCTATCACGCCGGGGTGGAGAAAACTTGCACACAGGCAACTTTTCTTAACCGCCCGTTCAAGTCCTTTTAGTTTTATTGAAAAAACCGACATTTAAGTCGGTTTTTAATTGGTGCTGGTGGTGGGACTTGAACCCACACGAAGTTGCCCTCTCAGGATTTTAAGTCCTGTGCGTCTGCCGTTCCGCCACACCAGCAAATTCTTGTAATCAAAGTCAATTCTTGCTATCTTCCATTGCCTTTAAGCAATCGTCTGTCTTTAAATAGGAAGCTTACCTTTCGTCAAAAAAACTTTAATTAACTCCTCATCTCAAAAACTTGTCCAAATTTGATAAAAAAAATTTGGAGGTACCACCCGGATTCGAACCGGGGAATGAAGGTTTTGCAGACCTTTGCCTTACCGCTTGGCTATGGTACCAAGAAAATTGAACACTATTAAAATAGCATAATATCCAAATTTAGTCAATTATTTTTATGCAAAAAACTTCAAATTTGCTATTAAATTTTTGTATTTATTTTTCTGTTTCAAATTTATTTTTTATTAATCACAATTTTGCATAACTTTTTTATCACCTTCATTGAACTCTATTTTCTCATATTCTGCGTTGCCGAATGCCAACTTTGAGTAAAAAGTTATTGCTAAAAAGATTTACAAAAAAACAATTTTGTAAAAAAATCAAAAATATTTTACAAAAATTTACAAAATTGTTTGGAGTTTTTTTTGTATTTATTTATAATGAAGCTGTTTAAGGAGGAAATATGGACAATTTAGAGCTCTTCAAAACGGAGCAAACAACTAAAATATTGCTTGAATTGGGTGTACCGGCTAATTTACAGGGATTTCGTTGTTTAAAGGCTTGTATTTTAAAAGTAATTGATGACCCCTCGGTTTTGCGAAAGGTTACCAAAGATTTGTACCCACAAATAGGGAAGCAGTTTGCTATAGCTAGCTCTGTCGTTGAAAGAAGTATGAGACATTCTACTGAAATTGCATTTAACAAAACAGGATTTAAATTTTTGAGTAATTTGTTTGGCACAAATACAAAATGGAATTACAAGCCGACAAATAGTGAACTTATTGCTTTAATTGCTGAATACATAGGATTGCAAATAGAAAAAAAGAAAATTAAAGAAGTGAAGTAACACTTTTTAAATTTTATCATAATTAATTTTATGAGACTTTTTTTTGTGGGTGTAGGTGGTGTGAGTATGTCGAGCCTAGCTTTATTAGCGCTTAATGATGGGCATATTGTTAGTGGATATGATGCAAATAAAGTTAAACTTGATAATGTTGAAACGACAGATATTATAGATTTTAACGATTTAGATAAAATCGATACCGTTGTTTATTCTTCGGCGTTTAATTTAGATTTTCCGCTTTTAAAACAGGCATTAACAAGAAAAAAGCGTATGTTTGTTCGGGGAGACTTCTTAGGTTTTATTTCTCAACAGTATGAGAAAGTTATTGCTGTTGCAGGAGCACACGGCAAGTCAACGGTGACTGCTATGATTTATAATATACTAAAAGTTGCTGGAAAAAATCCCACTTTGCATATTGGCGCCTTTTTAAAGGACTGTAATAAAAATTATCGTTTTGGCGATAAAGAATTTTTTGTTACGGAGGCGTGTGAATTCCACGACAATTTTTTATTTTTAAAGCCGTATTTGGGAATTATAACAAACATAGAACCTGAACATTTGGATTATTTTAAAAATTTTTTTAATGTAAAAAATTCTTTTAAAAAATTTGAAAACAATTGTCAATTATGTGTTAAAAGAACTAGTTTGACTTATCAAAAATTAAAACTTGACAGAATGAACAGATTGACTTTTTCCGTCTTTGAAGGCAAAAAAAAGATTGTATCTTTGCATCTTAAAGTTTTAGGACGATTTAATGCTGATGATGCCTTGTATGCTATAGAGGTTGGAAGAAAACTTAATATACCCATTTGGCTTATCAAATTGGGTTTGGAAAGTTTTGAAGGAATACAAAAAAGATTTGAAATCGTTAAATCGATTTTTAGTGCAAGGGTTGTTTTGGATTATGCTCACCACCCAAAAGAGATTGAAAAAGTTGTTGAAAGCAGTAACCTTTTTGATGGCAAAAAAATATGCGTTTTTCAACCACATACTTATTCAAGAACAAAATTTTTTTTAACGGAATTTGTAGATGTACTTAATAAATTCGATGAGGTTTTTTTGTTTAAAACTTTTCCTGCTAGAGAAAACCCTCAACCCGAGGTCGAAGAAAAACTGCTGTGTGAAATATCAAAAACAAAACATTGCGTTCTTTTTTATGATGAAATGGCGTTGACTGAACAACTAAAAAAATATGGGCAAAATGATAATATCTTCTTTATTGGGGCGGGAAATCTACCAGAAATATTGCAACAACGAAAAATTATTTGGAGATAGGTTAAAAAAAAGATATAATTCTATCGAGGTGTGTATGAGAACTTACGGAACTTGCGCATACGGAGTGAGGGCTCCAATTATTAGGCCAAAAGATAATCTTGTAAAAATTGTTGCAGACAGCGTTTGCAATCTTGTAAAAGAAAAGAACATAAAACTTAAAAAAGGTGATATACTTGCGGTTACCGAAGCAGTTGTAGCAAAAAGCCAAGGTAATTTTGCAAGTATTAAAGATATTTCAAAAGATGTTCGAAAAAAAGTTGGCAAGGGAAGAGTAGGTCTGATTTTTCCTATCTTATCTAGGAACAGGTTTGCATCTATTTTGGAAGGCATCGTAGGAGGTGTCGATGAAATAATTGTTCAACTTTCTTATCCGTTTGACGAGGTGGGAAATCCTCTTGTTTCAATAGACAAGCTCTATGAATTAAATATTCACAAGTTTGACAAGACCTTTTCTAGTCAAGAATTCTGTGATTTGGTCGGGAATGTTGAGCATCCATTTACGAGTGTTGATTATATAAAAGTCTATCAGGAAATTTGCGGTAAAAAGGGAAAAATAATTTTGAGCAATGACCCACTTGAAATACTCAAATATACGGATGTGGTTATTTGTGCAGATATTCATTCTCGCAGTCGAAATAAAAAACTGCTTCTCTCAAACGGTGCCAAAACAGTTATTACTTTAGATGAAATATTAAACAAAAAATCATTGTTACACGGTTATCACGAAAAGTATGGAGTTTTGGGTTCCAATCGCTCGAAAGAGGGGACGGTAAAACTTTTTCCTCGTGATTGCCAAAAATTTGTTGACGATTTGCAGGCAGAAATGCAAAGACGAATGGGGGTTAAAATTGAGTGCCTAGTTTATGGCGATGGCGCTTTTAAAGACCCTATAGGTGGAATTTGGGAGCTAGCAGACCCCGTCGTTAGCCCAGCATATACCAGTGGGCTCAATGGCACACCAAATGAAATAAAGTTTAAGTTTGTTGCCGACAATGAGCTTGCTTCTGTTAAGGGCCAAGAAGCTTTAGAAAAAATGAAAAGTATTATTTCAAATAAGGGAAAATTAGATAAAGATGAAGAAAAAGCTTTGGGGACTACGCCAAGAAAAATTTCTGATTTGGTTGGATCGCTTTGTGATTTGGTTAGCGGAAGTGGCGATAAGGGAACACCCATTGTTTTGATTACTGGTTATTTTGATAATTTCGCTACGGAATAAAACTAGTATTTTTCTGTTATTATAATTTATGAGGAGAAATATATGAACAAAGAATTTAAACCTTTATTTACACCGTGGAAAATCGGTAATGTTGAAATTAAAAACAGAATTGTTGTTTGCCCAATGGGTGGGACATCTCTATTCGGCTGGATGGAACATCACCATTTTGATAAAGATGCAGCCAATTTTTTCCTTAACCTTGCTAAAAATGATGCGGGGCTAATTATTCCTGGTATTGCGCCATTGCGAAACTTAATGGGGGGAGCTTGGTTATACAAAAGCAAAAGATCGTTTAAAAAGTTAAAAAAGTATATGGAAGAGATTCATAAAACAGGAGCAAAACTCTTTATTCAATTAACAGCAGGATTTGGACGAGCATTTTCTATTCCGACGGCGTTTGTTCCTATGCTTAAAAACAGGTTTTTAAATGCTCTCATTAAACCTATTCTGAATGTCTCTTACATTTGCGCTTCCCCGAGTAAATTGCCTTCACGCTGGGCGGAGGGGGCAATGTGTAGACCACTCAAAAAGAGCGAAATTCAAAAAATGATTGACGCTTTTGCTAAAACGGCTAAATTATGTAAAGAGGCAGGTGTCGATGGAGTTGAAGTACACGCAGTTCACGAGGGTTATTTGTTAGATCAATTTACAACGAGCTACACAAACCATAGAACTGATGAGTATGGCGGAAGCTTTGAAAATCGTTTTAGATTCCCAGTTGCCGTTGTAAAAGCTATAAAAGAAGCTTGTGGCAATGATTTCCCAGTTTCTTTAAGATATTCCGTTGTAAGCAAAACTAAAGATTTTTGTTCAGGAGCTATGCCTGGCGAAAAGTTCAAAGAAATTGGAAGAGATATGAAAGAAAGCGAAAAAGCCGTAAAATATCTCCAAGATGCTGGATACGATATGCTTAATTGTGATAATGGAACTTATGATGCTTGGTATTGGGCACACCCACCAGCATATATGCCAGATAATTGCAACCTAGCCGATGTCGAGCATATTAAAAAATTTGTCGATATCCCTGTTGTTTGTGCTGGGAAAATGGTCCCATCAGTGGGAGCAAAAGCAGTGCTTGATGGTAAAATTGATGCCGTTGGTTTTGCAAGACAATTTTTGGTTGATTGGGAATGGGTTAAAAAACTTGAAAATGGGAATTTAGATGATATTCAACCTTGTATTCATTGTCATAATGGTTGTTTTCCACTTTCACATTATAAAGGAATAGCAAATGGTGCAAGCGTTTATGATTCAAAACATATGTCAAGATGCGCACTAAATCCTATGACTATGCAAAATGGAAAGTTTGATTTAAAACCAGCAAAAAAGATAAAAAAAGTCGCAGTAATTGGTGGCGGAATTGGCGGTATGGAAACTGCAAGAATTTCCGCTTTGAGAGGACACGAAGTGACCATCTATGAAAAAAGTGACAAATTGGGCGGGGTTTTTATTCCAGCTTCAGCACCGGAATTTAAAGAGGCAGATAAAAAACTCATAAATTGGTACAGAAAACAAATTAAGTCGCTGCCAATAACTGTTAAATTAAAAACAGAGGTCCTTGATTTGAGTAAAATTGAGGCGGACGAAATCATTATCGCAACAGGAAGCAAAGAAAATACACTTAAAGTCACGGGAGCAGATAAGTGCATAAGTGCAATTGATTATCTTTCGGGCAAAACTGTAGGTGAAAAAGTCGCTATAATCGGTGGCGGATTAAGTGGCTGTGAAATTGCCTATGATTTGTTTTTGAAGGGTAAAAAACCAATTATTGTTGAATCACAAAACGACCTTATGGTTTCCAAATCTCTTTGTTTAGCAAACTCTTCGTATTTGAGAGATTTTTTTAAAATGAAAAAAGTTCCTGTCTTCCTTGAAAGTTCGGTGATTGAAATCGGGAAAAATTTTATTAAGATAAAAGATAAAAACGGGGAGATTAAAAAAGTTTTAGTTGACGATGTGATAACTGCAATCGGTTATAAACCCAATCCTATCGCAAAGCCTTCAAAACATATTCATATTGTTGGCGACGCTCTGAAAGTTGGGAATTTGAGAATAGTTGTTTGGAGAGCTTGGGAAGTTGAACAAAAAATATAAGCATTGTGTTAAATTTAAAGCCGTGTTTTAATTTCGTTTTTTAAAGTTCATTTGTCAAGCATTTTATTACAAGAAGTTGACTTATTTTGTGCAAAATGCTAAAATCGTCTTATGTTAAAACTTGAAAATATTTCTTATTTTGTATTCGAAAATGGTAAAAAAAAGTTCATTTTAAACAAAATGAACTTATTGTTTGATGAAAAAAAGCTTTATTGTATAACAGGACCAAACGGGAGCGGAAAATCTACTCTTGTTAAAATTATAATGGGTATTTTTGCGCCTTCTACCGGTAAAATTATTTTTAATGGTCAAGATATAACTTCTTTAAGTGTTGACCAAAGAGCAAGATTAGGGTTTAGTTATGCATTTCAAACTCCTGTAACTTTCAAGGGGCTCAAAGTTCTAGATTTGATGAACATTGCTTGTGGGCAAAAAAATGATTTGTCTTCCTTATGCTCTTATCTTTCTAGTGTCGGCCTTTGTGCGAGAGATTATATTAATAGGTCTGTTGATAAAAACCTTTCGGGCGGTGAATTGAAAAGGATTGAATTAGCTATGCTTCTTGCTCGTAACGGGAGCGTTAATATTTTTGATGAGCCAGAAGCAGGAATTGATTTGTGGAGTTTTGACAACCTAACTAAAATTTTTGAACAATTAAGGTCGAAAACACAAATTGTCGTTAGTCATCAAAATAAAATTTTACAAAAAGCAGATTGTGTTATAGTTTTGAAAAATGGTAATCTGGAAAAGATTGGCACTTTTGAAGCCTTGCAAACTATTATTCAAAATGACAAATGTGCTAAATTGCGAGGTGACAATGAACGAAATTGAAAAGAAGCTTCTGGAAAAAGTTTCAAACCTTCACAAAATTCCATCAGGTGCATTTTCTATTAGAAAAAATGGCAAAACAATAAAACAGTCAAGCACGGACGAGATACAAATCTCGCCAAAACAGGACGGTAGTGGAATAGATGTTTTTGTTAATCCCAATGTAAAAAACAAAAGTTTGCATTTGCCGGTTATCATATCTATTGGTGGTATAAATGATTTGGTTTACAACAGTTTTTATATAGGCGAAAACGCAGAGATTACAATTATTGCAGGCTGTGGTATTCATAATTCTTCTTGTAATAATTCACAACACAGCGGTGTGCATACTTTTCATTTGGCTAAAGGTAGCAAAGTGCACTATATAGAATCTCATTTGGGAGAAGGGGAAGGGACAGGAGACAAAATTTTAAATCCAACCACCAACATTTATCTCGATGAAGA
>CALWII010000081.1 GCA_944380695.1 uncultured Clostridia bacterium
GGATGTCAAAAGATTATCCAGAGAAGAATGGACTTAAGGTATTCAGTTGTTTTGCTTGTGGTGGTGGCTCAACAATGGGTTATAAGTTAGTTGGTTGTGATGTTATTGGTTGCAATGAAATTGACCCACGAATGAATAAAGTCTATATAAAAAACCACCACCCTAAATACAACTATTTGGAAGATATAAGAGATTTCAATAAAAGAGATGATTTGCCAGCAGAATTGTATAACCTTGACATACTTGACGGAAGTCCACCTTGTTCGACATTCTCAATGGCTGGACAAAGAGAAGATGCGTGGGGTAAAGAGAAGAAGTTTAGGGAAGGACAAAAACTACAAACACTTGATGATTTGCTATTTATATTCATTGACACTATTGCAAAACTTCAACCAAAAGTAGCAATACTTGAAAATGTGGAAGGGCTTATGCTTGGCAATGCTTGGAAATATGTTCAAAAGATTTATCAAAAATTTCACGAAATCGGCTACAAAGTCAAACATTGGCTTTTAAAAGGCGAAACAATGGGTGTTCCACAAACAAGACATAGAGTGTTCTTTGTTGCTACTAAACTTGATTTTGATTTAGACAAAATAAATATGTATTTCAATTATGAACCTGTTTTGTTTAAAGAAATAAAAGATGGTGTTGGTAGGAAAGCAAGTGAAAAAGCATATCAACTTCTATGTGAAGCAAAAGAAAATGAAACATTGTTAAGTGAAGCATATAAAAGATTATATGGAAAGAAAAGTTGGTTTACTCATTGTTTATGTAGGGACAACTATGTTATGCCAACAATAGTCGCTGGACACGATTGTATGTGGAGATTTACTGAAAAGCAAGGGTGTAGCAAACAAGATTTTACAAATGGGGGAACATTTCCACAAGATTACAATTTTTTAAATGAAAAACCAGAATATATTATAGGTATGTCAGTTCCACCAATAATGATTAAAAGACTTATGACAAGACTTATTGAAAGTGGACTGTTTGATTATAGGTTAAAAAATGAAACTATACGAAGATGTTAATCAAAAACAAGGTCATCACACACTTAAAAACAAATGTTGGCAAAGTAAAGGCATAGAAGTCGACCGAAGTCATAGATTGATAGTAGGCGACTATATGCTTTCTCTTGATGCCAAGATTAGTGTTGATACAAAACAAGACCTTGTGGAACTTGCCAGTAATATGTTCTGCGACAAAGCAAGATTTGAAAAAGAGTGTATCAGAGCAAAGAACAATGGCATTAAATTGATATTTCTTATTGAAGAAAAATTTGACAAACAAAAACTTTTAAAATGGCAAGCACCAAAGCAAATAGATGGTAAACGATTTCTCAATGTCTATGGTTGGCAAATCTATAACGAAATGAAACGATATTCAAAGCTGTTTAATGTTGCGTTTAGATTCTGCCACAAGTTAGCATCTGGCAAGAAAATATTGGAACTTCTTGGATTTGATATTAAAAGTTTGACAAATGATGATAAATAATTATATAATAAAATATAGGTCAATAGATAAGTCAACTCCTGCAGACAAAGAGTTTATTATAGCAGAGAGATAATAAACCGCCTATATTATGGCACTGTAGTCAAGTAGTAAGACAAAGGTCTGCAAAACCTTAATTCGTTGGTGCAAATCCAACCAGTGCCTCCATTTTTTATATTTAAAAAATTAAAAAATATTAAGAAGATATCAAAAATATTAAAAAATCGTTTGACATTGTTATGTATATATGTTATTATATAGATGTAAAAGAGGAGAATGAAAAATGTATAAAGATTATAGATACATAAACGCAGGAGAAAATGAGTTTTATAGATGGGGCAAACAAGCACAAGAGTATGTTAAAAAGGAAGTAGAAAGTTATGTTATTGAGATATTGCGATGACAATGGTAGTGTGGCAGAATATGAACCCAGTGTTGAAGAAACTCTTGATGCAGTAGCCGAAATGGTGGCAGATGATATACTTGATAGTAAGCATCTTGATAGCAAGACAAAAGAAATTATTATGCCTTATGTTAAAGCAACTGCAAAAAGAATTTTGCTTGATTGTGATGTTGACTGGGAAGACCAATATCATGATTGGTTAGAAGATTACTTTAAAGATAAAGCATGGAAAAAATAAAACAAAAAAATTAATGGGAGAAAACAAAAAATGAAATACATTGTAAATTTTAATGCTGGTTACATTATTACTAGCAATTTGAAAGTTAAAAAACTATATGTATGCGAAAAGGGAATTTATTTTAGGACATTGTCAGGGAAAAAATTTATAAATGAAGAAAATTGCAAAGTGGTGTATTAGGGACTATTATAGGTTTATAATATTGTTAGTTTTACTTATCTTAAATGTATATATTCTTACAACGACAATAATAATAAACACAAGATATTCAAACTATAGACCACAACCATATAAAGATAGTATGGGTTTTGTATATCATGCCAATATTGCATTACCTAATGAAGAGTTAAAAAATATTATTGATGAGAATTTTGATTTCGGTTACATATATATTGAAGCGAACCTATCTAATAAAAACTATGATGGTAGGGCATTCCCACAATTTGGTATAGTAGTTATAAGTGATAAGATAAATGGTTATGATTATATAACAACCCTAGCACATGAGTTGTGTCATATAAAATACTTTACTGCTAATGAAACTTATACCGAATACATGGCTTTTGTGGAATTGTATGAAAGCGAAAGCATTATTTTGCAGTCTGTAGCAAAACAAATGATTTTTGAGCATTGCACTTTAAGGCTTTATGCAGGAACAGAATATGACATTGCCAGTTACATTTGTAAATATTTAAGGAGAAATAGATGTTAAAAATTAAAAAAGACAAAATGAAATACTTAAAAGAATTCGGTTTTCAAAAGGGAACTCCGCCAATGTTTTATATCAAAAAGATTAATTATGTAGAAACTTGCTATATTGGTGTTGATGATGGGAGAATATGGTTTAGTTCTGACTTATATACTACCTTTTCAAGTTTAGATATTTTATATGAGTTAATCAAAAATGACATGGTTGAGGTTATGAAAGATGAATAAAGACTGTATCAAAGCCGACAAGTTTGATTTAAGCATTGCTGGTAAGTTTAATCAAAAAAACAGAAGACTTAAAAGCAAGGCTAGAAGAAGACAAGCAAAGAAAGATATTTTAGGAGAAACAAAATGACCAAAACTGAACTAGAAAACGCAATTAAAAATGGCGAGAGTGTGTGGGTGGTTGATGAGGAAGAAAACAAAATCGAAGAATTACATTTTTATAAAAATAACATATATGAATTTGACAAAAACGATTTATTTATTAACAAGTTTTGGATATATGAATTTAGAAAATTATTCAAAACCAAAGCCGAAGCCGAACACTATCTAAACCACACAAATATCACCCGCACCGAGCAGTTGCCATTTTTGACTTGGGAAGAATTTTTAGATAAAAAAGAATTATTTTTTACAAACAAAAGTGGTTATCCGATGTGTTTGTGTGTTGTTGATACCAGACTAAGCAAAAAGATTGGTCTTGGCGGTGCCAATGGTTATTTTGACTTACAGCAAACTTGGGATTTAACCGAAGCCAATTTTTACAAAGCCTATGACGAGTGCGTAAGGCTGTTTAAAGGTGGTGAGCAGTTATGAAAGAAACAAAAGTGTATGTAGATGAGTTGCCAAAATACTGCAAAGAATGTCCTTTTATGATAGACAGGGGAGAATGCAATAGTAGCAGACTTTGTTACGAAAAAAATTTTGTTAATTGTGATTGTAAACTCAATCCGAATATAGGTTATATTGGAATAACAAAACCACATGGTTGCCCGCTAGAAACCACACAATCACTGAAACAGCAAGTGAGAGAAGAAGTGGTGGAAGAGATAAAAGAAAAATTTAACGATACAATAAAACATCATTTCTGTCCGAACCCTAGCAGTGTTGATTTTATCACATTGTGTATTAGTGAAGTTGAAGAATTTTTAGACCAAGTAAAAGGAGAAATAAAATAATGATTAGTTTACAAACAGCGGAAAATGTTTTAAGAGATGTTTATTTAGGAGTTTTGGGAAATCAATTAAATTGTAATATTTGTCCATTATTAGGAAAAATAAAACAAACAAGCAGTGATGTTTATGGTAAAGAAATTTTTGTCTTAAGCAGAATTAACGGAAAACAATACCAATTAAGAAGCGAACTTGCAGACATTTACGGGAAAATTGAGATAACCGACAAGGCAATTAGGTGTTCACAAAACAGTGCTGGTGCTTTTGTGAATTTATTAAATGCTGAAATGGAAAACCTTATAAAAGAAACGGGTATAAAAATAACCAATGCTTTTTATAATGAAGATAAGCCACGTGATTATATGACTGAAGATGAGAAAAAAGCATATACCCCACTTGTTCTTAATGGTTTAAAATACTTATTTGATGACAGCGAGCCTTTGCTTTATGGAGTTAACCGAAAAGAAATTATGCCTATCACAAAAAATATTGATAAGTTTGAACCTATTAAAATACAAGAAATAATAGACAACAACAATGATGAAGTTAATGTTATTGTATGTAGTGCCAAAGTTAAAAGAGATTATATGCAATATATGTCAGAACATAGACAGAATATTGAAATAATTGAATGTGACGGTGGTTTTAAGTGCTTGCAGTTTAACAACTATTTGCTAATGGTTCAAGCGAAAATTTCAGATAACGAAATATATTTACTAAACACCGAAGATTTTAAGTTGCATCAACTCTGTGATTGGAAATGGATAAGTGATGAAAATAATAAAATTTTAAAGCAACACCCAACAAAGCCAGTTTATACAGCACGTCTTGTAAAATACGCAAATTATATTTGTCATCAGCCACAAAAACAAATAAAAGTAGTTATGGGAGAAAGCAATGGTAAAGATTAAAGATTTTATTATTGATAATGATTACGAATTAATAAAAAAGAGGTAAATTATGAGCAAAAAAATATATGTAAAAAAAATGCCGAAAAGTTGTCATGAATGTTGCTTGAATTGTGGATTATGGTGTGGCGTAACAATGTGCGATATGACTGAAGAAAATAGAAAAATGTTTTGTCCACTTGTTAACCTACACGAACACGATAAAGAGTTGGTGGCGATGTGACGGACGTCCCTCTCCGCCAGATTCGTGATGTCAGCGTCATTGTCGAATGCCACGCCGTGCATGGGCCGTAGTTGTCATGTCTGGGTTCGCAGATGACACCTGGGGAAAAGGTATTCCGTGTCAATAGGGATTTTCGCTGGACATTCGACGTGGAGAGGGTGGAGGGCGGACCGACCGCGGGTGCGCTGGGGGCGGCCGGTCAGGGGTTATTCAGCGAGAGAAGGACAATGGACACCGGCGTAAGCGCCGTGCCAGTGTCAGCGGTTGGCTTTAAATCTGCACCGCACTGGGGGCAAAA
>CALWII010000082.1 GCA_944380695.1 uncultured Clostridia bacterium
ATATCATCGGCCTCTTCAGCTTTAGTAAGATATCTCATATCTTTTAAGTTTTTAAAACCATTATATATCTTTTTTTCGTCTTCAGATAAATCTTTTGAAATTTCTACCGCCACTTTTTCATTAACCTTATGAACTTGATACACTAAAAACCCAATAACAGCATTTTTGTCAAGTTTAAGCTCAATAATGAAATCAAGGATTTCATCAATTCTGTCCAATTCTAGATTTTGATTGATTAGCTTGTTTAATATAACTTCATCTCTTTTTTTTAAAGCAAAATTGCTCTTAATTTTTTCATAAACACTATTCATTGTTTACACCACCTAAACTTTTTATCAATGTAAGTTTATTATATATATTTGACTCTGTTAAATTCTTTTTAACATTTTTAACTGTAATTAATTTTAAATCAGGTGAAAATATAAGTTGTATTAATCCGAGCTCTTTAAAGACTTCAAGTGCAACTAATACATCTAAAAATCTATATTTTCTTTGAGCAAAAAGTTTTTCGTATAAATCAAAAACATCAGCAAAAACAAAGCCATTCTTTGAAGAAAGAACAGTATAAATTTTTGCAAAATTTTCACGAGATAAGTTTAATGTGCAATATTTATCAAGTTTTTCCTGTTTGTTAGCAGGTACAAAAATTTGTGCATCAGTAGTCTGATTAATTTTGCTTATATATCCTTCTTCCATTATAGGCGACAAAAATACAATTTTAGAAAAATTCTTTGACCAATCAATCCCCACCGGAGATAGCAACAAGCTGTTATAACCAGAACAAAACGAATCACAAATCCCATAATGATACAAACCTTGATTTGAATATGTTTTTGCAAATTCCACATAGTCATACGCATTAAATGTAACGAAAGCGGTCCCGAAAACTGTTGACGAAATTGAAGACACATATTCTAACAAATTGGCTGGTTGATATAGAGAATATTTCGCCGTGGCGACTTTATTATATGCAAGTTGTTCAATTTCAAAAGGAAAGACATAATTATTAGCATCAGGAATAATAAACGAGCCTCCATCAAAATTATTAATAATACCTTTTCTTTCATTTTCTTGGAACTCAAAAATAAAACTTTTTTGTCTTGCAAATCTTAACATTTTTGCAATTGGCATAAAATTAAAAAAAACTAACGGAAAGTCACCAATCATAATATCAGCGTGTTCTGGGAAACGCTTCATTGGTGTGACTAAAATATCTTGCGTTGTAATTTTAAATTTTGGAGTTGGATTTCCGCATCCACAAGGTTGAAGCAATTTGAGCTCATCTAACAAATTTTGATTAATTTGAGAAAGATTAATTTCGTTATCATAGTAAACAATAGGAACAAAGGCCTGTTCACTAACTTTTTCAAACATAACAGAATTAATTCGTTTAATAAATTGAGAATAATCTTCTCGTTTTATAGTTACTCCCGCAGCCATAGAATGACCGCCATAAGTTACAAGAATATCACTTAAAGAAGAAAGTACCGAATGAATGTTTATGTCATCTATGCTTCTTCCAGAACCTTTTAATAAATCTCCTTCTTGCGCGAACAAAAACACAGGGCGGTGAAATTTTTCAACAAGCCTCGAACATACAATTCCAAGAACTCCCTGGTCCCATTTTTTCGAAGCCAAAGTTATAACTCGCAAATTTTTTAAATCCAATTTTTCTATGGCTGTCAAAGCCTCATCGAAAATTTTGTTACATAGTTGCTGTCTGTTAAAATTATGTTTATTAATCTTTTCGATTAAATATTTTACTTTTACGGGGTCTGTTTCTAATATTAATTTTAACGAATCCCCCGCATCTCCCATCCTCCCAGACGCATTTAGTTTAGGAGAAATTTTAAATGAAATTGCTGATGAGGAGGGTTTAGAAAGTGAAACCTTATTTTCTTTTAGCAAAGCTTTTAATCCAATCGGCAAGTATTTCTCGAAAAGTTTCAAACCACGAGTAACTATGACTCTGTTCTCATCTAATAGAGTAACAATATCTGCTATTGTGGCAATTGATGCTATTGGCAAAAGAAATTCACTTTCCTTTTCACCAATTAATGCCTGTGCGATTTTAAAAGCCAAACCAGCTCCACACAAATCTTTAAATTTAAAACTTTGATTGTCTTTTTTCGCATTTAAAACAATCCCGTTTGGAAGAACTTCTGGTAATTCGTGGTGATCGGTTATAATAATTTCCACACCTTTTGATGCAGCATATTCCACCTCTTTAAAACAGGAAATTCCACAATCAACTGTAATTATAAGGTTAGGGTTAAATTTTTGTATTACTTTGTCAATCGTGTCAAAAGTAAGTCCGTAACCATCAATATATCTGTTTGGAAGATAATAATCAGCTTTAATGCCTTTTTTTGCCAAAGCTTGAATCATAATAGCGGTCGCACAAACTCCATCCACATCATAATCGCCAAAAATAACAATCTTATCTTTTAATTTGGAAGCGATCTCAATTCTATCACAAAATTCCCTCATACCATCAAGCAAAAATGGATCCAAAAATTTTTCGGGTTTCAAATAAGCCGAAATTTTTTCACGAGTATTAATGCCACGAGATAAAATAATCTCCATAACAAATGGAGAAATATTAAATTCCTCGGCAAAAACATTAGCTTTTTCAGCATCTTTGTTAAAATATTTTTTAAAAATCATTTATGTAATAATTATAACAAATGCTAAAAAATAAACAAAATGATTTTTAGGAATAAAAAAAAGAGAGCGGTCGCTCTCTTTTCTTTCAACTTTTTAATAAGAAACTTTAGTTATTAAGCTCTCGTTTGCCAATTTTACTTGGCGACACTGACCTTTCAGTCATGCCTCGACTTCTCTCTTTAAAAGGAGGTGATCCAGCGGCACCTTCTGATACCGCTACCTTGTTATGACTTCACCCCAGTC
>CALWII010000083.1 GCA_944380695.1 uncultured Clostridia bacterium
TAAAATTAGGTAAAGTTAATTTAAACTCAAAGCAGATAGAAAAAATATCTTTTCTTCTTGCTCATGATTTAAAAACCTTTGCCGAAACAAACGGCAACTTTTCAACCTTATCAGCAAATGCCGTTTATACTCATTTGCAAAACAATCAATAGAAAAAAAGAAGGATTGAAAGATATCCTTCTTTTTTTGTATTATTATTTGAAATTCACTTTATTTATGATATAATACTATTATAGAGGTAAATATATGATATTGAGAAATTTTTTATATTTAAACGAACAAATGTTGGATAATTATCTTTCAGCAATTGAAGGATATATACCAACAAAAGTTATACAAACATCAAAAATAAGTAACGGGAAAAATGCGGGTATCGGAGTATCCTCTAAATTATTAACTGCAGAGGCAAAATTTAACAAGGGCAATGAAATAGAAACCCAAATGGAAGTCGAAATATCTCCAGCTTCTAAAATTCAAAAGTTAATTGATTATTTAAACAAAGAGGAAGGACTTTCTTTCTATGATACAATGGATGAAAATATATGGGAAACCCTTTACAGAGAAACTGTTGTAGAGTTTATGGGAACTGTTAGATTTTCTAAGCTGAAGGAAATTACAAATGCCGTAACCGAGTTAGAAAAACTATCTGGTATATTTCAAGAACTCACTCCAAAACCATTTATAGACTCACAAACACAAAAATATTTACAAGGATTAAAGAAATTAAATGATTTACAAAATGGAAATGAAATTCCTTGTGTTTTAACATTTACAAACACTAAAGAATATCAAGCTATCAGCTATTTAGATAAAACATTTTTCAATGTTAGTCAAGAAAATTTTGTTGGGGATGTTACAATCTTATGTAAAATTCAAAAAAAGATAGACAGAGGCAATAGTATTCAATTAAATGATATATTTAAAACATTTAAAGAAATGCCATTAAATAGAGAACAACGAAGGCAAATGCCTAATAAAAAGCAATTAGAAACACCTAAAGAGTTTTCGGATATAATTAAGGGGCCTGCATTTGTTGTGATTCCTATTGCAATTTATAATTAATTTTAAACCACCCAACCCCAATATATATTTTTGTGTTAGGATTGGTTGGCGGTCTCTCCGCCAAGATAAGCCTAAATCGATTACTCGGTTTGGGCATTTTTTGTAAAACGTCCATTTGACAATTTTTTAGAAGAAAATTAAATTCTTTAAAATGTTTGATCGATACAGGTGAAAAAAACGTTATATATAAATTAAAATAAAGCACTTAACAAACTTTTATTAAAAAGTCATTTGAGATCATAGCGTATGCTTTTTTTGAACAAGTGGAGTCGCTCCGCTCGCCGAACAAACAGCCGTCTGCAAGCAAAATCTTTCGCACTGTTGGCAGAAGAATAAAAAACTATTTGCTTCTTTTGACAGGCTTCAGGATTTTTGTATTATGTTAGACAAAATGCCACTAACTATAAATACTCTTCTTCCGACGAAACTTGTTTTAGACCAAAATATTTTATTGCAAGCCGCAACGCTTCATTTATTTGGCTTTCGCCGACTTCGCCCCAATTGAGAAGCTTTATTGCGCATTTTGGTGTTGTAAGAAGTCTGTCATAAGTTTTGCCGTTGTCGGGATCGGGCTGTTTTGGTCCAATAGAATCAATGATTGCTGTCATTCGCATTTGAGCGTAAGGAGGCCTGCCATCTTCTTCTTAAAAGCAGTCTTCCATCTTTTGTGAAAACAAGTCCATAGACTTGTGTCACCTTCATTCCTTCAGGCATGATGCCGTTGTGCCAAGTAAAAACAGCCGTAAACCCTTCTCCTTTATCGATTTTTTGTGAATTAAAAATTTTTCATTGATATCTTTTGTTACAAAAGGTTTAACTAGCCTTACGCTTTTTGTTCTTGTTCTTTTTATGCAATTTCAAACTATTTATAAGGATGAATATTCCAAGCAAAAGCAGTGTTGAAATAGCGATTACTAAAATCATGGCAAGCGTTGAAACCTCGTGGCCAAAGAAAGACATTTGAGCATCAAATCCACTTGCAATAGCATCTGTCATTTCGCGCGGCAAGGATTTGTCCATTTCACTTAAAACACCATTTAAAAACCCTTGTCTGAACAAAACCGTTGCATAAGTGCCCGGCAATAGCGAAACAAACGCCTGCATACCTTCACCCATTGTGTTGATTGGCATATACGCTCCGCAGATAAAACCATACAAAGCAGAGACAAGCGTGCAAACACCGCTTACCACCCCTTGCGAGCGAGTGAAAGTCCAAATAATGTTGGCTAGGATTGTGCCAAACAGTGAAGTGATAATGATGCTGAAAATGATAAGCAAAAAATCAACAAAAGCGACATAGAACCCAACGCAAGCAAGATAGATTAGGCCTATTGCAAGCAAAACAAAGGCAATGATCAAAGTTGAAAACAGATTCGCAAGCACATAACTGAGTTGAAGTGTGCTTTTTTTGATGGGAGCCACCATAAAATCAATGTTTGACTTGTTGATTTTGTCAATCACCATCATTCCAGAGCAAAACGCAACCGTTATGCAAGAAGTAGAAAGAACTGACGAAAAAAGCC
>CALWII010000084.1 GCA_944380695.1 uncultured Clostridia bacterium
AACAACTTCGCCTAAGACTCTTTTGTCTAAATCGGGGCTTGCATAGTTCTTGGGCAAAACATTTTTTAGGGCTTTGTTTTCGGCTTCAATTGAGCGCATAGCTTCATCGATGACTTTCCCTATTTCAGGAGTATGAGCGGCAGCTGCAATAGTTGACCATCTGGCAATTTCCGGTACAAAAAAGATATTTTCCATAGTATAGGCATCTTTGTCGTTTTCAAACCCGTCGCCTTCGGCTAAAAGCTCGTTATATCTTTTTTCAAAGGCTGCAGAAATATATCTTAAAAAGATTAAACCAATTATGACTTTTCTGTATTCTGCTGCAGGGATGTGACCCCAAAGTACGCACGCTGCGTCCCATATTTGCTTTTCAAAACCTATTTTTGTATTATTTACACCAGCCATAAAACACCCCAGACAATCTTTTTATCATGATAATGATAACATAAATATTGTTTTTATAGGTTGTATCTTATTGTTAAGTCAAGTGCTCTTATGCAGTTAAAAATGTGTATTTCTAATAAAAATATCTCTAAAATCCTCACTAAAATCAGAAAAACCGTCAAAAGGATTTTTCTTTGGCAAAAGCGTATCATTGTCTAAACTGTCACATATTAATTTTGCCATTGTTTCGGCAAACAGTTCAAAAGGATTTGATTCAGCCGCATAAGTGCCAACAGTGCTTGAGATTACTTCTTTTTCTCTGCTGCTAAATTTTGTATCGTGCATTTTTCTTACTATTTTAAGCCCTCTTGGGTGTTCACTTTGATAAACCTTTCTGCCATAAGGACATAAACCGTCATAACCATATCTGTTGTATATCCAATCTAAATGAACATTATGCGCCCATTCATGTATGTATTCGTACAGAAAATGATTTGTACTGTTTATTCCCTTTTTGTGCATTTCTTCTGTTATGTCATCAATATCTTTCACACTTAATTTGTGCTGTTGAAAGAATATTGATTTTAATTCAAAGGGAGGCTCTGATTTTAAAACTTTTTTAGTATCTGCTATACAAAAACCAAACGAATTTCTCTGTGGTTTTATTAAATCCTCTGGAGTAAACACTCTTATTCTTTTTGGCGTAGAGGCAAGCGGAAGTTTAAAAGTCTTTGATAGGTTTTCGTAAATATCGGCACAAATTGCACTACATGCTGCAATTACATTGTTTTCTTTAAAATTTGCGTCAATTTTATACGCCTTAACAAACTCATCCGATAGTTGTGCTGCACTAAGCGAACTTATTGTTCTGGCGGTTTTTTGCGTTAAACCTGAGCCAAATGTAACATTATTGTAATATGTATTGATACATTTATTCATGTTTGTTATAAAATTTGAAAAAGAATTTAATTGCTACACCAGTTGTAATTTTTTAGTTTTACACCGCAATTAGATTTTTAAAAATTAGGATGTATCAAAAAAGAAAGGACGTGAACTATGCAAGTTCAGAAAATTTATTGTACTCTAAATTTATTGAATGATAACAACTTGTATTCATCTTGTTAACAATTGTAAATATATATATATAATTGATAACAAGATTTTGTTTTTTTGTTTTTGTACTAGAAATAGGAGGGTAGTGATTATGATAAAATCTATTAGTAGTTTTTCCCCTGTGTTTAAGGGCATAGATGTGTATAAACTTCGAGCAAAGAATGGTGATGAAAAAGTTGTAGCCGTTCTTGATAAAGATACATTTGAGAGAACTGGCTTGCCTTGCGAAAGTGATATAGAAAATCTTAATGGCGCTTATGGTCATCCATATAGCGGCAGACCCTTGATTAACCTGCTTGAAGATGATGATGCAAAAGAAGGTATTATAGAAGCCATAAAAGATTTTTTATCGCCTGATGAAATAGCCGAAACTATAGTTGAAAATGTAGACCCCGAAGATGTTGCTGATTTGGCTGATAATCTAGCAGATACTGTTCGAGAGGCTGATACATCAAGTATAGGCGAAAAAGTAGAGAGCGCAATTGAATTTCTTAGCGATATTATTGGGCTTGGGGAGTAGGGTGAACAAATATGATTAAGGCTATTAATAATATTGGAAATAGTAAAAAATACAGCAAGCCGCTCTCAACTTCATTTAAAGGGTACTACGCTGTACCACAAAGATTAAGCCATGATGTATATAGGAAATCTAGTGTTAATATGTCAGAGAATGATGTAAAAAGTGCAATATCGAACCCCTTTTTAATGAGCAATACTGCAAAAGCAATTTATGGCGACAGTACTAATGACAAAAACGCAATTGCTTTGGCTAATCAACTAAAAGACCCTCAAAAAGCTCTTGCTTTTTTCAAGGAGGCGAAATCACAAATAGATAGCGACCCTACCATTAAACAAGACCCATACCTGTCTTATTTTAGCAAACAATTGGATTTAACAATTAAAGAATTGAGTTCACAAAAACAAGGTGTGCAAGATATAAGCTTTAGTGGTAACAAAAAAGCTGTTAATATTTTTAGCAAATTAAAGGTTGGTACAAAAGGTGAATTTAGCGACTATTTTCCCGTAGATAAATTTGGCATGGATGAATATACATTTGATTCCAGACTGTACACGATATTGCGCGATGAAAAGAAAAAATTTCTTCTTGTAGAAACCTTAAACAGCGAATTGTCAAAAATGGGCATGTCTGATGAATTGAATATATACATTAAAGAAAATAAAAGCGAACAAATGGGAAAAATGGTTGCAGGTACTTTGGGTGCGTCTGGCACTGGTCAATTAATGGTTGCCGCTAGAGCATTGTATGCAATGAATAATAAAAAGATGGACAGTTTTGATAAAAGCGTTGAGGCAATAAGACTGTCACATGATTTTACGGATTTGCTTGTAACAGGCGGCGCGCTTAGTGCTGTATGGTCATTTAATGCCCAAGTTGCAGCAGGCAACGCAATGAACCCGGAAATGTTCAGTAAGACTGCAATTTGGATTGGCAATGGTTTAATTGCTCTATCCTGTTTGGCTGTCAGACAGATAGTTAAGGAGTCGCGCATGAGAGATGAGCGCGAAGCAATTGAGGCTCTAAAATATGTGAAAGCAATACATATATGCATGCAAGAGGGATATTTAGATTCAAATAAAGTTGGAAAATTGATACAAAATTTATATAACGCTTAATAAGGAGGAAATTTGATTAATTTTAAAAGTAATAATGCAAATCCTATACAACAACAAAACAATATCGGACCTCTAACCAATGCTAATAATGCTTTGATGTATATTGCAAACAACGAAAAGATAAGTGCAGGCATAATTGCTGGTACAGTCGCTGCAGGTGAAAAATTGCTTGAAAGGGCTTGCGATATTGATTACTTTAAAAAAAGTAATCTACCTATAACCGAGGGGAAAAAGGGTAAAGAATTAGTTAAGTTATTAAAAGAGAAAGAACTAATTAATACCTTACCAAGAACAATACTTATACCATTTTTAAGCGTAGGTGCAATTACTTCGTTTTTATTGTATAGTATAAGTAAGATTTATGGTGACAAGAAACAAAACTAATAAAATTACTTTGGAGTGTAAAATGAAAGTAAATTTTCAAAGTTCAATTTCAAGAAACTTTGCTGCTAATCAACAAGAGCGCAAGCTTACCAATAGTGAAACTCTTGAGTTACAAAAATACAGTGCAAAACTTGACAAAGAGGCAATGGGGACAGGTTTAACCTTAGGCGTTGCTGCAGGTGGATTAAGTACTCTTGTTGGCAGATTTGCAATGAAAAAACCTGCAAACAAGTTATTGGAACTTGCCGTTGGTGTTGGTAGTGCAATTGCCATTGGTACATATTTTGTCTTAGGCATATTAAATACAAATAAGAAAATTGAAAAATATAATGAAGTTGCCAAGGATAATAACCAGTGAAAGTAAATTTCGGAAACAATAATGGATTCGTAAAAAATGCTTTTGCGCAGATTCCTGAAGAAGAAAGGCTTGATGTTGCAAAGAAAAGAGCAAAGCAAGCTACTGTTACCGCAGCAGCCACCGCAGGTGTTTTTGCGGTTACAGGTCTTACATCAGGGCTAATTATGAAAAGCAAGGGCGTAAATTCACACTGGTTAAAAGCATTAAATATAGGTGCTATTGCAGGCATAATTACTCATTTTGCCATGGTTACTAAAGATAGTATCAAAAACGTACTAAATCTTAAAAATAATGACAAAATATAATGTGCGACATACATTTAAAACGGGCGGCTAAATACCGTCCGTTTTATTATGATTAATTTATGTAAATTTTCCATTATCATCTTGAATATATTTTTTTTTGGAGTTAAAATACTTGTCCATTCTTTTTTGAATGAAAAAAATAGGACAATTTTCGTTGTCCTATCATCCTAATTTTTACAGTTAAATATCTTTTTCTGGAAGTATGAAGTAGATTTTTAACTGTTTTTTTACTCAAGCTCTCTTATCGCTATAAACCTTACTAATTCCAGAGCTAACGAGTAACAGGGTATTAGGAATGGTTTGTCTACTCTTTTACTGTAAAAATCTAGCTTATTCCAAATCTCAAACAGTTCGCAATTCTTTGTTGTTAGTTTTGATATGTCCAAGTTGCGCAATTTTGTAAATTCCAATAAAATTTCTTGTGTATCTTCGCAACAAGATTGTATTTCAAGTGTATTAGTTCTCATTTTCTTCCTTTCAAAAGCTATTTCTTAATTTATGAGAATATTTAAACACTTTTTATCCTTGTTGTGTATTACCCACATGGGTGTTTTTTGCATATATTACCATAAAATTATGTAATTGTATGCAATTGTCTTGTTTTAAAAATAAAATTAATCTGTATCTATGCTAAAAACTAAAGATATTAAAAAAATATTTGGTGAACGTGTAAAATTTTACCGCAACAAGCGTAACTTAACACAAGCTCAACTTGCTGAAAAAACCTCATTAGACCCCTCATTTATAGGCAAAATAGAGATTGGTGTTACTTTTGTATCTGTTGATAACCTTTGCAAACTGTGCAATGTATTAAAAGTTAAGCCATACGAACTACTGTTTGATTCACTTGAAGAAAATGAGAGTTCGTCAGCAAAAAAAGCAATTATCGACAGTATTAACAATAATTTAAAGTATTTTAATAAAGATAAACTGTCCTGTATTAGCAATATTGTTGATAACATAAAAAACCTTTAAAAACGTGCGACAGTAATACCGCCGCACGCAGACACTTCTCATACCTGAGCTATTCTTAATAAGTGTCTGATTTGTTATGTCATTTTATTATATTTCGTATTAACCGAAAAATCAATATATAATATTCGTAAATTAGAGGTTAATTTTAAAAATTCAAGCAAATATCATGTAGTTATGTCTGATACTGATTTGAAAACAATATTTGCAAGCAATGTACAACGCTTGAGAAAGAGAAAGGGATATACGCAGGAGGTCTTTTCCGAGAAAGCCTCATTGTCCGTTAGCGGCTTGTGTGAAATTGAAACAGGTGTAAATTTTCCAAGACACGAAACAATTACAAACATTGCTAAGGCTCTTGAAGTTGAACCTTGTGAATTGTTTGTAGATATAAAAAAATGTGTTAAAATGAAAAATCATAAGGAAGCTTTGAAACTTTTAGAAAAGTTCAAAAATAACGAAATTAAAACTGCTATTGCACACGACTTTTTGAAGTTGTTAGACATGTTGGAATAAAAGAAAAAGGGATATTTAAACAATGAGAGTAGCACCTATTAACTTGGCGTCACGCCGTAATTTTCAACCCCAAAAAAAACTAAACTTTGGAAAAATTGAAGAAAAAAACAGACAAAGAATTATTGACAATTTGCCATTTGACAAACCTTGTGGCGGATATAAACAAGAAGATGCCGACAG
>CALWII010000085.1 GCA_944380695.1 uncultured Clostridia bacterium
TTCAATTTCAGAAAATCTTGTAAGTTCAATTTTAATTAAAGATAGACAAATTTTAAAATCCATTAATAATATTGCACATTTCGGAGAAGAACTAAAACAAGCATCAGAAGTATTTACTAAAAGATTAATTAATTTGGAAAGAGATTTTAGTAAACTATTAACTAAAAAAAGAGAAAAAACGATTACTGCTAATGAAGAAGAAATTTTTCTCAATTTATATTATGTATTAAAAGCCTATAATAGAATAGATGATTTGCCTAGTGAAATATTTAAATCTGAAATATCTGATAAAATTGATAAGATTTTAGAACTTACAACTCAATGTGTATCTTTGGAGAAGAAAAAGAATGACTAGGATACACGGCGATAAAAAATTATCAAGAAGGAGTAATGTTGAACCTAAAAATAATTATAGAGATTATGAAAATGACCTGCGAATAGATTTTCAAGATACTTGTGGATATTGCGGGAAAACAGTAAATATCTCTAAAAATGCATTTGAAATCGATCATTTTGTTCCACGAAGCATAGATGGAAGTAGGATTAATGATTACAACAATTTAGTATATTCTTGTTATCAATGTAATAGAAAAAAGCATAATAAGTGGCCAACACATAATGCTAATATTTCTCATAATGAAAAAGAAGGATTCGTTGATCCTATATTAGAGGAATACGATGAACATTTGGAGCGGACTGTTAGTGGTGATATTATTGGTAAAACTGAGCTTGGAAATTATATGGTTAGAGCATTTGCTTTTGATAAAAGACCAATGCAAGAAATATGGAAACTAGTCAAATTATCTCAAGAACGAGATAGATTATTAAAAGCGGATACTAATAATTCCGAATCCTTTAAATGCTGGCAAGAAGTAGCTTTACAAATAGAAGATTTATTGAAGTTTATGTTTAATAATAAAGAATAAATTATAATATTTAATATTTTGGCAAAGTATAAAAGAAAGTAAGAATGAGCACCAAGAAACTTACATATGATAAAAATACAGTTATAGAACTAAAACAAATACTGGACGAATATTCTTTTAGTTTACACGATATTACAGAAGTTGAAATTAAAATCAAACTTTATAAAAATTGGTTCATACATAACAAGTCATAGTTTTGCAGTGACAGAAGAAATTGCACTTGAGATGGCAATTAAAACAATAACAAGTTATTATAATAATGCTATAGCAGAAGGACATATACCTAATAGATTGGTTCGTAAAAAATTCAAATTATTAGACTTGTAGCAATATCCATCTTATTGTTAATTAAATCTTATTTATAGTGTTAAATTACATAGACCCACACTGTATTGAAGTGAGTGCTTTGAGTATGACAGATGGTGCGATTATTTTGGGCTATGACCGTTTTGAAAATTATCCAAATTTGCCGGGATTTTTTTGTAATAAACTGAGTAAACTGTTCGGGTCAGAGGGTTTGATTATTTGGGGCAAGTGAGTAATTTGAGTAATTTGATTTTTAAGAAACATATTTATGCTAAAATCTATCTCATGCAAGATGTGTTTTTAGAAACCGAAAGATTAAGTTTAAGATATATAACTCAAGATGATTTTGAAGAATTAAAAATAATTTTAAAAGATAAAGATATTATGTATGCTTGGGAATATGATTTTACAGATAATGATGTTCAAAAATGGATTGATAAGAATTTAGAGCGTTATAAAAAATACAACTTAGGCTTTTTTATAATGTCTGAAAATAAATCAGGAAATGTTATCGGTCAAGCAGCACTGGAGCCGGATACGATTGAAGGCAAACAATATTATGAAATCGGTTATATCCTAAAAAAAGAATACCAGCACAAAGGGTATGCAACGGAAGTGGCTAATGCTCTAAAAGAATATGCTTTTAATACTTTGAAATTAAATGAAGTTATCTTTGAAATTCGTCCAAATAATCTTCCGTCTCGTAAGGTTGCTGAAACTTTGGGGGCTGAAATCTGTGGTGAATTTATAAAAAATGTTAGAAGTAAGAAAATGATGCATCTAATTTATAAATTATCTAAATCCATGGATATTTGAAAGTTTTTAAATTTTCATTGATACGAAACCGACATAATACTCGGGAGTAGAGTTCCAATCCTTTGTCTTCAGAGTTATCGTGTGTATATGATGGTGGATTTTGACAAGGCTGAGTGCAGTACCTCCTAACTTGTGCAAAGCAGATATTATACTCGCATTTGTAGTATGACACACAGCCTCAGATAAATTGTAAGCTTAAAGAATTTGTAACAACCTTTCAAAAATTTGTAAATAATATAATGCTGATTAACTTTATATAAATATGATTATTAATAATGCCAACATAATACCAGTTAAAAAAGAAATAGAAATACCTGTGCAAAAGGCACAGACGCAAAGCTCAACAGATAAAAGCATATCAGAACAAAACAAAGTCGATATTTCAGCCG
Organism: uncultured Clostridia bacterium; assembly: GCA_944380695.1. GTDB lineage: Bacteria > Bacillota > Clostridia > Christensenellales > UBA1242 > Caccovivens. The sequence continues at coordinate 2,438 of CALWII010000085.1, forward strand.
ATACATTAAGAGCTTATACAGGCATTGAAAATAATAATAAAAAAGTTTCCCCCAAAGAGGTTGTTGAGTTCTTAAAAAATACCGGCCTGCAAAATAAGAATTTATACGAAAAAATACTCCAATCGCTAGAGGATGAAAACGCAGAAATTTCTCAATTAAGTTTTGATTTTTTTAAAAGCTTTCAGGCAAAAAACAATCCCATAAGTATTTCGCAAGAGATTTTTAACAATGCAAAAGAAAACGGGAAAATCAATTATGCAGCATTAAAACTTATTGATTCAATAATGGAGCCAATTGATATTGGGGCATGCTGCTTCAGGGATTACTTCTCTGAAGTTTTAAACGGTGTAAAAAACAAAGACGGCTCGTTTAATAAAGAGGCACTGAAATTTTTTATCAAACATTCAGATGTTTATAAAAAAATTTTTGACTCTAACCCCAAATATGCTTTTGCCCCCTTAAAAAACAATAATGGGGACTTTGACATAAAAGCACTTGATTATGCCGACAAAAAATTAATTGAGAAAGAAAAATTACAGGAGCTTATATCGCAACTTTACAGTGCACGAGATAAGGACGGAAATTTTTCTTATGCAATAAGGGAACTTAATGATTATCTGTCACAAATTTTTGATAAATGTCAAATTAATTACGTACAAGAAATTGCTCTCTCTTTCCCCGAGAACAAGAAAAAAGAACGTGATACATTTATAGAACTTGCAAAATCTATGAAAAACGAGCAGGATTTTTTTCAAATATTTGATTTAATAAAAAATATAAAGTCCGATGAAAAAGTAAACACTGCTCTTGAGTTTGACAAAACTTCCGTTGATTTTTTAAGAGAAATGGAAAAGTCCGGTGATTACAACTTGGAAAAGACGGGGATTATACTGAAAAAAGCAGGGCTGCCCCCCAATGCATTTTCGCCCAAAGATATAGAAGTGCTAAAAGACCTGTGTATGAATATTGAAAAAGAAAATATCGAAACATTTATTGACGCTTCCATAAAAAAAGCGGGCAAAGATAAAGGCAAATTCGATTCTTCAGCACTCGAAAAGTATATTGATATTTACCGCAAAAACCACTATTTAAACCCGATTTCGGATATTGCATATATGGCAAAGTGTTTTGCACTTGAAGAAGATGATTATGCACTTGATACCTTCGCGAAATTATACAACTTAGAATGGCCGGCAGAATATGGTCCTAAGGAAAAATTGGACAGACACTTGCTGCATTTTGTGCTTGGTATGTGTTGTTTGGAAAACAATGGTATTCCCAAACGCCAATGTTACAAGAAAGTACTGGACAATTTAAACAAACTTATGAC
>CALWII010000086.1 GCA_944380695.1 uncultured Clostridia bacterium
TTCATCTGCTAAAGATAGTGCAGAGGAATAGAGCTTGTTTAATTGTAAGATTTTATCTTTCATAAGTTTATTATATCAAGTTTTGAACCAACACACAAAGCATATTTTTAATTTTCTAAAATCTTTCCAGATATTTTTAAAAGACTTTTTTGCTTGGAAAAAATTTATAATAAAGATTTTGTTAATTCAATATTTACTGTCATCTTTTTGTGATAATTACAAAATTTCTCAAATAAAATATTTTGATGAAACTTAAATTTTTAACGATAAAAAAGGCGCATTGTGCCATTCTTTTGGTTGTTCTAGTTGCAATCTGTTCGATTGTCGGCGTTTGCTATGTGGTGCGGGCGACGAGTTCACCAAAACCACAATACACCATCGTGATTGACGCTGGGCACGGCGGAGTAGATGGCGGAGCTGTTGGGAAGAATAGCAAAGTCACGGAGAGTGAGCTTAACTTAAAGTATGCTTTGACATTGAAAGCGATTTGCGAGGAGTTAGGAATTAAAGTCGTGATGACAAGAAATGATATGAACGGCCTATATTCGCCATTTGCTTCCAACAAAAAAAGGTCTGATATGGAAACAAGACGACAAATAATAGAACAAAGCAACGCAGACTTGTTGATAAGCGTCCATATGAATTCTTTTCCTCTTTCTTCTTCCAGAGGACCGCATGTGTTTTACGACAGTAAGAATGAAGGTAGTAAGGCTTTGGCAGATAAAATTCAATCTTCGTTGCGTGAAAACATAGCATACTCGAAGCAGAATGCGAACAATTCAGATTTATATATTCTGAACTGTACCGACTTGCCAGGCGCTTTGATTGAGTTTGGATTTTTATCAAATAAAGAAGAAGAAAACTTACTTCTGTTGGATAGCTATCGACAAGATATTTGTTATGCAGTTGTGTGTGGGGTTTTGGAGTATTTATCAATGTAAATCTTTTTGGAAAATTTTTACAAGGTGATATAATAAAAAAAAGGAGAATCTATGCTTATTTTAATGATAGGTCCATCTGGGGTTGGTAAAAATTCTGTGATTGATTTGCTGAAATCAAGACACAAGAATTTGGAGTTTTTGCCATCTGTTACAACCAGAGAAAAACGCAATGCGCCAGGTAGCACGCACATTCACGTGACAAAAAAGAAGTTTTTAGAAATGCAAAAAAGAGGGGAGTTTTTTGAGTGCGAAAATGTGCACGCAAATTATTTGTATGGGACTTTAAACTCCTCTTTGGAAAAAGCAAAAGATGACAAAAAAGTCTTTATTAAGGACATAGATGTGAAAGGTGCAATTAAAGTGCAACAATTTCTGGGGCGAGAAAAATGTAAGACGATTTTTTTAGATGCGCCAGATGAGGTTTTAAAGGAGCGTTTAAAAAAACGAGGCGAAAGCGAAGATATGATAGCTATCAGAATGAAAAGATATGATATGGAGCGAAGGTTTAAGAACGAATTTGATTTTTGCGTTGAGAATATAGACATAGTTGAAACTATAAGAAAAATCGAAAAGTTTGTCAACTTGAAAAGATTTGATTGACCTTTATAAAATTTTAAGACAAAACTTTCAAATATTTGACAAAAAGCTTGTAAATCTTTTTTACAAATTTTTTTTATTGCCTGTATAATTTTTTTGCAGGAGAGCCGTATGAGAGTAATGGAAAAATTCAAATATGTGTTTTTGGCTTTAGTTTTTGTTGCCGTATTTTTTGTTTTAAATTTATCTTCTGTTGCAGGAGTGATGTTTCCTTTTGCCTATTCGATGATGTTCGCTCTTGTTTGGGCAAATCAAAAAGTCTGGCTTGTTTGTCCTGCCTTTTTGATAAGTTCGATTTTATTAGACTATTCATTGCAGAATGTAATTTGTTGTTTTTGTGCAGTAGCTTTTTTAGTTATACCATACTTTATTCATTATTTAAGTAAAAAACCGATGCCGGTGTGGGAACTTTCCATATACGCATTTTTTAGTCAAACAGCAACAGTGATTTTCTCGATTTTATCAGGTGGCAACAGTGCCATTTATTTTTCTGTGGCCTCTACTATTTTGGGTGTGTTGTTTATGTTGGGCGCAATAACTTTTTTTGAAGCCGTCTTTGTTAGAGGATTTAACTATCGACTTTCAGCAATTGAGTTTATCTCTGGCGGTGTTATTTTGATGGCCATTGCGGGAGGGCTTGTTTATGTTGAGGTGGCAGGCTTTTCTTTTTTAAAATTATTTATATCTTTTATTTTGCTTTCAATTACTTACTGTTCAAAAAGTTACTATTCGGTTTTTGTTGCGGCTTTGCTTGGATTGGGAACGCTTATCTCCACATTAAATCCGCTATATTTTGCACCTTTAATTTTATGGGCTCTTTCCATTTCACCTTTCAAAACTTACAGAAAATATTTTTCGGCGATATCAATAGTTATAGCAGAATTGTTGATTGGTTTTTATTTTGATTTGTATCCGAATTTTACTTGGCTATCAGCAATTCCGACTGTAGTGGGTGCATTGGTGTTTATGATTATACCAGACAAGATTTACGACTCTGTCAAAGGTGTTTTTGACCAAAAGGGAGACAGAGCCGCAATAAAAAATGTCGTGAACAGAAATCGTGAAACCCTAAAAAGAAGGTTGGGATCGCTTTCGGATGTGTTTGGTGAGATGGACAGAGTTTTTAGGAGTCTTGTGAAAAAAAATTTAAACGAAGACGAGGTTAAAAAACTATTGAGGGATGAGATAGTTTCTAGAAATTGTGAAACCTGTCCCGACCGTGCAAGGTGCCATAGGACTTACCAAGCGGAAACTGAAAGAGTTTTAGATGAACTTGTGTCAATAGCTTTTGACAAAGGGAAAGTAACGCTACTTGATATTCCAAGCTATTTGAATTCAAGATGTGGACGGGTTAATGGAATAATCACCGCGACTAATTCTTTGACTAGACAGTATAAATCTTATAGTGGTATGTTATCTAATATTGACAATTCGAAACTTTTGATAGCTGAACAATTAGGCGGGATATCAAGTGTAATGAAAAATCTTTCGAAAGAAGTGGACACGGAAATCGCTTTTGATGGAAGAAGGGAACAAAAGATAATTGATGAATTGCTTTTCAACGATATAGTTTGTTCTGACATTATCGTTTTTGAAAAAGATGCTAGAACTTGTGAAGCTTCTGTAGTTGTACGAAATTGTGATGCGGAAAAGTTAAAAATACCTGACATAGTTGGAAAAATTTGTAAAACTAAAATGGGGGTTTGTGAAAAGTTTGCATCATCAAAACCGGGATGGACAACATTAAGTCTTAAATCAGCCCCTAAATATGATTGTATATTTGCTTTCGCCTCCGAGTCAAAAGCGGGAAGTTCAACTAGTGGTGACACCCATTCAGTTCAACGCTTGGACGGTGATAGATTTATGTTTGCTTTGTGCGATGGAATGGGGAGTGGAGAAAGGGCAGAGAAAACGAGTGAAGTGGCGATAGGGCTTATAGAAAACTTTTATAAGGCCGGATTTGACAGCGAATTGGTTTTGTCTAGCGTAAACAAACTTTTAGCCTTGCAAAAAGAAGAAAATTTTTCGGCGTTAGATGTTTGCGTTCTTGATTTAAAAAATGGATTGGCGGATTTTATAAAGATGGCATCACCCTGTTCGTTTATAATTTCGAGTGATGAAGTAAAAAAGATAGAGAGTGGCGCTCTGCCATTAGGTATTGTGGAAAAGTTTAATCCTGTAACTAAAAAGATGGTGATTACTAGTGGAGCAAATGTGGTGTTATTTAGTGATGGAGTAAGCGACAGCTTTGCTAGTGACACTGTTTTAGAAGATTTTTTAAAAACCTGTTATTCACAAAATCCACAAACTATTGCCGACAAAATTTTAGAACAGGCTCTTGCTAATAACGACGGAAGAGCTCGAGATGATATGTGCGTACTTGTTGTAAAGATTTTTGATGCCTAAAAGATTTTAAAATTATTTATATTTTTTAAAATAAGTCTTGATTTAAGCGTCTTTTTCGTGTATAATTTTTGCACACGAGGTTAATTATGCAAAATGTGCTTAAATTTATTGAGGAAAACAATTTAATTTTACCAGGAGAGAGGATAGGTGTCGGAGTAAGTGGAGGAAGTGACTCTATTGCCCTTTTGCATTTCCTGAATCAAAACGCAGAAAAACTTGATATAGAAGTGGTTGCTATTCATATCGACCACGGCATAAGAGAAGAATCGCGCGAAGAAGCCAACTTTGTGCTTTCTATGTGCAAAGCAATGGGCGTGAGAAGTTATAAGTTTCGCATCGAAGCGCCTAAACTTGCAAAGGAGAAGGGCTTGAGTTTGGAGACTGCTGCAAGAAATGGCAGATATGCAATTTTTGATTCATTGATTAAAAGAGATGTGGTTGATAAAATTGCCCTTGCTCATCACCTTAATGACCAAGCTGAAACGATTTTAATGCATATTTTTCGTGGAGCTGGAACAGCTGGTGCTAGAGGTATGGAGCCAGTTCGTGACAATAAATTTATAAGGCCGTTATTAAATGTCTCAAAGGAAGAAATTTTAGATTATATCAACCTAAACAACTTGGATTATGTTGAAGATAAATCAAATAAAGATAATTCTTATTCAAGAAATTTTTTACGCAATGTCGTTTTGCCTGAAATTTCGAAAAAATGGCCTAATGCAGTTAATTCAATATGTCAATTTGCAGTTGCGTTGCGTGAAGATGATGACCTCATAAACTCACAGGTTCACGACGATGCGGTTATTTATGAAGATAAAGAAGCAAAAATACCTTTGAGCTACTTTTTATTTAAAAGGCCAATCGTTTCGCGTATGATAATAAAGGCATTGAAAAATATAGGAGTGAAATATGATTTCGAAAGAAAACATATCGAAATGATATTCACGCTCGCAACAGAAGCTGAAAACGGTAAAAAAGTTTCACTACCATTTGATGTCGTCGCAGTAAAAGATTATAATTATATCACTTTGTATAACAAAAAGATAGAAGTTCCTGACTTTAAATGCGATTTTAAATGCGGAGAATTTGAAGTTCCTGGTTGTGGAAAAATGATTATCAAGCGGGTTAAAGATTTTACGCCAAAAGACAATGTAATTTATATCGATTACAGAAAAGTTCCCAAAACGGCTTTTTGGCGTTTAAGGGAAGAGGGAGATGTTTTTACCAAGTTTGGCGGAGGAACAAAAAAACTCAAATCTTTTTTCATTGATAAAAAAATTCCTCAAAGAAAGAGAGATTTTATACCTGTGCTTGCAGATGGAAATAATATTCTTGCTATTGCTGGTGTAGAAATCGCCGACTCGGTTAAGTTGGAAAATGTTCCAACCGCTTTTAGTGTCGAATTTCATTACTAATATATTTTACAATCATAACAGTTTTCAATTTTTAATTTTCACATTTAATATTTTTTATTTAAAAGCGTACAATATGCTTATAAATTAAAAGGAGACAGATGTGGAGAAAAAAGTTAGCAACAGAAAACCTACAAAGATAAAAGCTAATTTAAAAAAAATAGAAGAGTTTGCCGGGCAGTATAAAAATTTTTTAAGCGAAAGCAAAACTGAAAGGGAGTGCATCAATAATTTTTCAAAACTGCTTAAAACTAATGGGTTTAAAGATTTATCTGTTCTTATTAAACAAAAAATGGCATTGCGTCCGGGGGATAAAGTTTATGTTACAAATATGAACAAAGCGCTTATAGTGTTTGTCGTAGGCAAAAAACCTATCGAAGAAGGAATGAATATATTGTGTGCACACATTGATAGCCCTAGGCTTGACCTAAAAAGTTGCCCGCTTTATGAAAGTGATGAGTTGTGTTTATTTGATACGCACTATTATGGAGGCATAAAAAAATATCAATGGACGGCGCTGCCACTCGCCCTGCACGGTTTAGTTTGTAAGAAAGATGGTACCATTATTGATTTTAAGATAGGCGATGACGAAAACGATCCTGTTTTTGGAGTAACAGATTTGTTACCTCATTTGGCGAAAGAAAAAGGACAAGACAAGATTGTTGGAGAAAAACTGGACTTAATTGTCGGCGGCAAATTGGAGAACGAGTCGGCAAAAAGCCGTGTTATTAATGAATTGAAAAAAATTAACATCGAGGAAGACGACTTTATTTCTTCCGAAATAGAAGTTGTTCCAGCCGGGAAAGCACGAGATTTTGGGTTAGACCGAAGTATGATTATGGGTTATGGCCACGACGATAGAAGCCAAGCGTTTTCATCGATTAAAGCTATAATCGATGCTGAATCTTGCGATAAAACTATGGCGGTAATTTTGGCCGACAAAGAAGAGATAGGTTCGATCGGCGCAACAAGTATGAAAAGCAAATTTTTTGAAAATATGGTAGCAGAGGTTATGGCACTTTGTGGTGAATATAAAGAACTCACTTTTAAAAGAGCTTTAAACAACAGCCAAGTGATTTCTTGCGATGTGACTGCAGGTTTTGATCCTTGCTGGCCAGAGTCATCGAACAAACAGACCGAAGCCTTTTTGTCTCACGGTGTTGCATTTTGTAAATATGCGGGTTCGCAGGGCAAAAATAATGCGAACGACGCAAATCCAGAATATATTGCCAGATTAAGACGGTTGATGGATGAAAATGAAATAACCTACCAATTTACCGAAATGGGCAAAGTTGACGCTGGCGGTGGCGGAACCGTATCGTTTATTTTAGCTGAATATGGTATGCAAGTTATTGATGCGGGTATCCCTGTCCTTTCTATGCACGCTCCGTGGGAGGTGATCTCAAAACTTGATTTGTTTGAAGCGTACAGGTTTTATAAACTGTTCTTGCAAAAGCTGTGACATTGTAACAACCTTTAATTTGAATAAAATATAAAAAAAAGACTTTAAATTTTACAAAGTCTTTTTTTAAAGCAAAAAATCAAATCTATTTTTTTGAAAATTCTTTTCCATTTATTAAATAATCAATTGACACATTGAAAAAGTCGCTCATTGCATTTAATGTTGCGAAACAAGGTTCTCTTTTCCCATTCTCATAATAAGATAAAGCTTCTCTTGAAATATTTAACTTGTTAGCAACATAAAGTTGATTAAAGCCCTTTTGTTTTCTTATCTCTTTTAACCCTTTCATAGCGCACCTCGAATAATGTCGAATATTGTCATATATCCTTGACTAAATATTATCATTTTGTTACTGTATTATTTGTAACAGTATGTTACTTATGTATGGAGGAATTGTGAAAGGGTGTTGTGAATTAAATGAGATAAAAAAGTTAGATAACAACAGAAAGGGCTTTGCCTTTCTAGTTGAAATTATCAGACTTTTGTTATGCGACCAAGGTATGCGTTTTTTTGATAAGCAGGCATATCCGATCGTAGCAAAAAAATTTAATGTTAGTGTTTGTGTTATTGAGAGAGATGTAAGATACCTATTAAAAAAAGCGGGAATCAGACTTCCTGTCAAAAAATTTGTAAAAAAGATTTTAGAAGAGATTAAAAAATGATTGTAAAAAACATAAAAATATAGTAGAATAATAATAAGTATTAAGCGAATAAATTTTTTAAGGAGATCGCTATGGAGTGGTGGGCAATTTTATTAATAGTTATAGGTATCGTTTTGCTTTTAGGAATTATATTTGCGACCTGGTGGATTGTAACTTATAACAAGTTTAAAAGATATGAGAATGATATAGACGAAGCGTATTCGACTATGGATGTTTATATGAAAAAGAGATATGATTTAATACCGAATTTGGTTGAGACAGTTAAGGGTTATGCAAAACACGAGAAAGATGCTTTGGAAGATGTTATGAAAGCAAGATATTCTTGTATGACGGCAAATACGCCAGAGGATAAAGCAAAAAATGAAAATTGGCTTGCGGGAACATTAAAATCATTATTTGCTGTTGCTGAAAATTATCCAGAATTGAAAGCAAATCAAAACTTTATCGACTTAATGAATAATTTGAGAAACATAGAGGGTGAGATTGCTAGTTCAAGAAAATATTACAACGGCACAGTGAAAGTATATAACAATCTGTTAGATGTTTTTCCTTCTAACATCGTTGCAAGGCACTATAAATTTTCTGAAAAGGTAATGTTTGAAATTGTTAATATAGAAGAGCGTGTTGCACCTAAAGTTCAATTTTAATTGTCTTGTGAGATAATATAACGCATCTTTTCAAAGGTTATGAAACATTTGTTAATAATTTGTAAAGCCACATTTAAATAATGCGTTAAAAATAAAAAGATGTTTTTACTATTAAAATGTTGACAGCGACTTGTCATTTGTGGGGAATAAAAACGGCTGTTCTCAATATGGTATGTTTCATTTGCGATATGAGAAAAGCAAGTGGCGAAGCGTCAGAATGGACTGCCGATGTTAAGATTGATATTTTTAATAAAAGATGAGGAAAACATTAAAAGAGGTTGGGCCGGTTGTACAACTGCAAATATTAAGTAAATAATTAAAAATTTATTAAAATCGTTGTTAAATATTCGGCACATTGTCATTTTGATGAATATTGTAGTTTAATACAAAGCAATTTCTAAAATATAAAAACGAACTTTGAATTTGAGCTTTTTTTCAAAGTTCGTTTTATTTTTTTCTGGTGCAAGAGATGGGAGTTGAACCCACACGACTTTTAAGGGTCACTGGCACCTGAAACCAGCGCGTCTGCCATTCCGCCACTCTTGCATAAATTTATATTTTTAGATTATAAAAAAAAATATATGTTTTGTCAATAAATTTTTTTATTTATAGTTTATTAAAAATTTTTTATTTTTTAAATAAAATATTGGAAATATATTGATTAAGCAAAAACTATTACAAATTTAAATACAATTAGTCGATTATTAAAATTATAGTTGAGCAGACTGATAAATAAGTCGTCGTTTTAAATGGTGTAAACAATCGATTGTAATTGAAAGTTGTGTTTGTATAAATTTATAGAATGAAAAAGATTAAAAAATAATATAATTTCGAAAATAGTACAACAAACGAAAAGCCATTAAATAATTTTCAGCTGATTGTTTTTGTATAATTCAAAATAAAATATGTTTTTTAATTTATTAAATTTTAAAAAAATGAAAAATAAACAAATAATTTTTATTTTTAATAATAAATTTTTTATTATTTTATATTGATTATAATTATTAAATTAATAGCGTTAGAATTGTTAAGATGAATTATAAGCATTTTTTGAATTATAAAACAAAAAAATAAATTTAATTAAATTTAAGTTTATACAAATATTATAAAATAAAAAAAATATTAAAATGTATTTCCAAAAATGTTGCAACTTAAAAAATGATATAATAATTTTTTAAAAAAACATTAAATTATTTATATTATCGGAAGTTGAACTTGCTTGCAAGAGTGAGACTGATGGTTATACATACTATGTGATGAGTATGCGTTAGCATACAAATTCGCCAGAATTTATTAAAATTTTATGATAATAAAATTTTAACATCACATAGTTTATATTAAGTCATTTTAGTAAAAAGATTTGTTTGTATTATAAAGAATAGTATCAATTTTATAAAAAAAAGGTATCAAAATAAATAGATTAAAAACATTTGCCTAATGTTGTGTTATCTGTTATTTTATATAAAAGGAGAATGTATGCTAAAAGAAAAATTAAAAAAATATTATTCTGTTATGCCGTTTTCAATAGGAACACATTGTACGCAGAATAGAGAGGTTGTGGAAAAAATTTTATGTGAGGGTCTGAAGGAATACAAATCGAGAGAACTCGAAGGCACTCTTTTTATGCACGGAGATTTAGGGGGAGCAAGCGAATCTGAACTGACGAAGTCGTTTTTGGGCAACGAATTCATTGTTATTGTTGCTGTCCCGTATACAATTGGGTTTGAAGCAAAACCCGCTACAGTTGTAGGTGGGAATACTGTTACGAATGAGTTTTCCGCACTTTTTCACTCGGCGAGTTATGTTCCTCAAGAAGTACTACCAGAATTTACCGACAAAGATGGGCTGAAGAAAGTGCCAAGTACTTTTATTTTAGGTTATTACGATAAAAAGTCTGGAATTTTTGTGGAAAATCCATTATCTATGTATAGTAGTTTTGATAGGCAAAAAATAGAAAAGATTTTATCACCGTATATAAGTTTTTTAGACAAAAATTTGCGTGTCAACAAGGGGCCTTTTGTTTTTATTAAAGCTATTGATGAAAATCTCGATAATAAGTATATAAAATGGAAAAATCCTACTTCTACGGAAATAAAAAGATAGATTTTAAAAATTTTTAGTTTATTTAGCAGATAATTATTTCTTTGTTCGCAAAAAAAACGAAAAAGTATTTTTATTAAATAATTAATTTATTTAAATATGTTTTATATATGTTAAATATGAGAAAGCGTGATAAATTATTTAAAAACATAAAACTCGAAAAAAAATATTTTTCGAGTTTTTTTAAAATAATTGCATTTTTTATGCCTAAAATTTACATTTTGTAAAAATTTATTATGAATTTAAAATTTTTTATATTGTCTTAATGAAAGGCAAAATATCAATTGTCATTTTATACTCTGATAAAATAAATAAATTTATTAAATACACCTTTATTATATTTTTAAGTTTGAAGCAATCATATACAAAAAAAATATTATCAACAACAAGCTTATAATTTTTGTTTACATTTAGACGGGCTTTAGAATTGTTTCCTAACTGTTTTAATACAGGCGAAGGAAATGTTATGTATTTGTGTTTTAATCCAGCTTAAGTAATAAGTTTTAAAATTTGTAATGCGACTACTTTATTTAATATATTTTACAAAGGCATCTTTTTTGTTTGTGTCAAGGAGCGTTTCTCGGAAATAATTTTTTTTTACTTTTTTATTGCATTGCGGAATATTTATTCTGTTTGAATTTTTTCTTCGACAACTATTAAATTATTAAAACACTGTATTATGCTTTTATTGTGTAAACTTTTGTTAAAGATTAATAAAAAAAATAAATTTTTTTTAAAAAAACTATTGAAATTATCTGTATTATAGTATAAAATTTATCTATGATTTTCGACAAAATCAAACAGTAATTGTTAAGAAGGATTATGGAGTAATTAAGTATGACGTTATACATTATTAAAGAATTAACCGAAAGGTTAAAAGAAGACATAAGCACTCTTTCTAATCAAGAAAAGATAAATTTTTTCGAGCAGATAATTGACCTTATCGACGAGGAAATTGACGAAGAAACCGTTTCTTTTGAAGAATTTAAACAATTAATTGAGATCAAAAGACACGCTATGGGCAAAATTTACAATTTGAAGAGGGAAGAGGAATGATTAGATTTAGCAAGCCAAATAAGAAAACTACAGTTATATTTAAAAACACATCGATACCTAAAACAAAGCAGAAGGGACAAAAACATATTATATTGGTTGCGCTCGATACTTGCGTAGTAATTGATATGGCATATATTTATCACAATTTAGATATCAATAGAGTTAACCCGAAGAAGAAAAGTTATTATTTTGCATTAAAAAAAATGTTAGATAGAAATGTTTTATCAAAAAAGAGAAAAGATGCTGACCTTTGCCTTTGTATAACACCAGAAGTTGAAATGGAATTAAAAAAATTCAAAAGCAAGTATTATGGCAAAGTTAAAAACTTCGTTGAAAGATTTTTAGTTTGTTTAGAAATAGATGCAGAAAAAGAGAATCATTTTGTGAGTACGGTAAACACTTTGGTCGACAAATATTGCGAAAAGGGTTACTTTTTGGATTGCGATGGAAATTCTACTGTTGATGCAATCAATGTGGGACAAGCCTCATACTTTAACATTTACATAATTTCTAACGACCATCACATATGTACATACAGGAAGGATGATGACCCAGAGTTAAAAATTCAAGAAATAAGAAAAATCAATGAAAGGACATTGAAGCATTCTTATCGAGAAATAGTTGCTGTTCCTAAAAGACCAGAGCAATTCCTGACTTTATTAAATAGTGGCAGGCGTCTAGCGCGACCGATAAATTTAGAGAATTTGCGGTACTTGAAACACGAAAAGATTCTGAATGTTTGTAATTTTGCAAAATAATTAACAAATTCTGCGATATTTTTTATAAAAAAGCTTAACTTTATTATTAATTTTATTTTTTGATATTAGAAAAAAATTATTCAACAAGTATTTTACAATTAATATTGAACAGAAAAAGACGGGTATAGATGTGAGAGTTCGTGAGAATTTAGCGCAAAGTATTTGCAATATAAGATAAAGCCCATCGTTTTCTTATTTTCCAATTCAAAATCAAGCAATTCTCAAGAGATGTTCGGCCTTGTCATTTTTTACATATTTAGTGTTTTATCGATTATTTTTCAAACGAGTGTAAACTGGATTTGCTGATAGATTTAAAAACTGATAATCGGATTTATCTTCTTTTAATAAATAAAAGCATTATTTTTAATAAATAACTATTTTTTTAAATCTTCAATAATTTTTTGTTTAACATAATCTGGAATTTCTGTTTTGCCCATCTTTGATCCTTTAGGCCAATCTTGATCAATCCAAGTTATACCATATTTTTCTTTTGGTTCGTTATAGCGTGGAATTATATGAAAATGAACAAATTCTTCTTTCATCATCATCGCAATGTAGTTAAATTTTATGGCGCCATATAATGTTTTTATTTTATTTTCATACCAAGAACACATAGCGGGAAATTCAGCCATTTCTTCTGGTTTCAAATCTCCAAAAGTGGGGCACATTCTGTTGCAAATTAAAATACAGTTGCCTAGAGTGGTAATCCCTTCTCTAAAAACGATAGACCAATATTCACCCTGTTTTATCATTAATTCTGGTTTGCTGAATCTTCCAGCATACTCTAACATACAACCTCCTAATAGTTTATTCAAACAGTATTATAATACAGTATGTTTGCTGTGTTTATTTAATAATTTAAAACAAAATAAAAAAAACAAACTATATTGTTTAGCTTACATTTTAACTGGCGGGAAGACTAACAACCAATTCTAACACTAGAATATATTGGACTTGGTGGAATAAAATAACTTCTTCCTATAAAATTAATTAATAATATATTTAATATAAAATTATTTATGAATTAATGTAGATAATTTTATCATATGAATACTTTTAAACTTAATTTATTTTGTGTATATTCATAACTATCTAATGAAATCTTCTTTTTTAAGTATTGTTTTTATTTCTTTAGTTTTGCCACCACGAGCAGGGCAATTTCTTTCTCCAAGTTCTCCAGTTAATTTATAACCTAATTTTCTTTGCATTTTATAAGAAATTTCATTACCTTCCAAAAATCCATTAATCAAATAAACTGCTTTTAATTGATCAAAACAGTATACCGCCCTTCCTCTCATTACCTCTGTCCCATAACCACGACCGTGATAATTAGCATTTATCCAAATACCACCAGTTGCTATATTATTTTCATCAAGACAGATGTTTGTTCCGCCAATAACTTTTCCACTATTTTTTTCAACGATTGCAAAATAACTTTTTTGCTTTGTGTTTGGGTTTTCAATCCTTGTATTAATGAAACTTTTTGCATCTTCTATTGTATATGGAAATGGAATTGTTAAAAATTTCGCCACATTAAAATTGTTTAAACCATCACATAATGCTTCAATATCATGAAGGCCCCATGGCCTCAAAATTAATCTTTCTGTTTCAATTTTATATTTCATAGAGCCCCCTTAACAAATTTATTATAGCGTATAATATAAAAGATATATAAAAATTTTTTAAGTTTTATTTTTTAGTTAAAATTTTAAAAATTAA
>CALWII010000087.1 GCA_944380695.1 uncultured Clostridia bacterium
AAAGTAGAACTGTATTCTGATGGTGCTTGCTCTGGAAACCCGGGCGTTGGTGGCTGGGCAGCTATTTTAATATATAATGGGAAAGAGAAGGTGTTGTCAGGTGGTGAGAGTTTAACAACAAATAATCGAATGGAATTATTGGGCGTGATTAATGGAATCGAAGCGTTAAAAGAGCCGTGCACACTTGATGTGTTTAGTGATTCTGCTTATGTCGTGAATGCTTTTCTTGAAGACTGGATCTCTTATTGGCTTGCTAATAATTGGCAAACAAAAGGCAAAAGGCAAGTACAAAATGTGGAGCTTTGGTTACGGTTGCTTAACGCAATTAAAAAACATAATGTCAAATGGCACAAGGTAAAAGGACATTCTGACAACATTACAAACAATAGGTGCGACGAAATAGCTCGTAACGAAATTAGCAAAATTAAAAATTGGCAAAATTAAAAAAAAGACTTCAAAAACAGAAGTCTTTAATTTAGTCGGTATTTACCAAATTTTCATACACATATTCATAAACATTTGGAGCCTGTCTTTTCCATTTTTGGTCAGCCTCAATGGCGCTCTGTCTTGATGGAGCTTTGATTTTGATTTCGAACATAGGATTTGAAATCATTGGTTCGTATATTCTTAATGTTACTGTATATGAGCCATCATCGTTTTTTGAGTAGGTTGATGTGTATTCTTGCGAGGTCTTAACTGACAATTTGTTTAGTTTAACATATTCAGTCATCTTTTCTCTGTCAGCATAAGGTATTCTTTTGTATAGTTGGGCAAGACATTCTCGACCTGCGTAGGTTATTGAATAAAGTTCATCATTTTCTGCATTTTCTGTTTTATATATAAAACCGGAATTGTTGAGCTCTGAAATTGTGGCAACGCAATCCATATAGCTTATCCAATCGTTTTCAATACAGCAAATATCAAGTATAGAATTTTTTGTTAATGGTATTTCCATTTTTTCCATAAAAAAAAGCAAGGTAAGTTTAGTTCTTACTTTTTCTTCATTGTTGATTTCATCTGATATAAAAGTATCCATAGGTCTATAATAACAGTTTTTTTTTAATTATGCAAATTTTTTGTTGTTTTTTATAAAAATTATGATAAAATATAAAGAAAGGGGAATGTTATGGAAATAAAAGAAGTTGTAGCATTATGTGATGAACTTATGGAGAGTAAATTATTATTTGCTGACCAGAAGATAAACAAACTATTGGAAGCCATTGTGAGTTGCCCTGATGTTTATGAGTTGTTGTCTGACTGTATGAATAATTTTAACAAAGAAAAAGAGTTTGAAAGCGCTTTTGTTAAAGATGCAAGTGGCAAGGGAATTTATGTGCAACCAAAGGAAGAGTATAAAGTTTTAGCTCTTGCTTTTTGTCTTTTGGCAGATATTGGTAACCATAAAATATCATTCAATGACCTTATTATGACTTACTTTAATAGTGATGGAAGATTTGATGGTAAGTTGTTTATGAACAAAGTTATTAAACCATTTAAAGATTTGATTATAGAGGCTTTTGGAATAACACAATCAGATGAAAAAGAGGATTTTGTAGTTACTGACCAAATGGAAATTGATGAAGACGAATTGACAACAGAACAAAAATTAAAAATAATACCTTTTCGAATTGATAGAGCCTCAAATCATATAAGAGACCCAAAAGTCATAGGCGAAACCTTCCTTATGGCGAAGGAAACAGCGGTAGAAATTGTCGAGAAATTAGAAACAGAGCGTTTAGACCAACAAAAAAAGGATTGTATAAACATTTGTCATTGCTTAATTATTGCCTGTATGGAACAAGATTTTGATCTTGTTTGTGGTCTTGCGTGTGGATTGAAATATGCGGCAAGAGGGCTTAAATCGGTTAAATATAATCTTCGTGAATTGGAAGATATTTTACAGCGACAATTAAATTATGAGTCACGCACTTAAATCATTAAAATAATCGTCGTTATTAGTGCTGAAATAATTCCTTGTGAAAGTTTTTGAACTGAAAATAACCACATTGGTATTTTCAGTTTTTTTAACATCACTGCGGATTGTATTAAAGTTGAAATACCCCCAAAACTTATTATGAAGCTACAAAATATACAAGCCATTTTTGGTTGTAAAATTGCACAATCAATGCATCCTCTTGTGATTTCAATACAACCTTCAAACAATGGAACTAGTTGCTGGGGGAGGAGCGAGAACATTGGGGAGACAGCTTCTATTATAATAAAAAAAAGACATATAATAGCGCCGACATTTAAAGATGCTTGCGTTGAATTTGATATAATTTCACCAAACGTTAAGGGTTGTTTTTTTAATATGTCGGTATTATTATTCGCAGTAAAATCATTTTTTGCTTTAATGCGACTAAAAAGAACGCCATTAATTAAAGCGGAAATTATGTGTGATATAAATAATATAAAACCGAATTTTACATTGTTTAAAAGTAAAGACCCGACTGTGCCGATTATAAACATTGGGCCAGAGTTAGAACAAAAAGAGGTCATTCTGTAAGCTTCTGTTTTTGTAATTTTTCCATTTTCATATAAATCAGCAGTCATTTTTGCTCCTACGGGATAACCACTTAAAATACTCATAACAAAGACATAGCTAGCTTGTGAGCTTGTCCCAAATATTTTTTTAAAAGGTCGTTCAAAACAGGAAGAAACTTTTTGTAAATTTCCTTGCTCTATAATAATTTTTGTTAGGATCATAAATGGCAAAGTGCAGGGAAGAACATTAAGCGCAAATGCCTGTAGCCCTAAAAACGAAGAAGAAATAAATCGTTCTGGGGATATGACTATTAAAAACATAAGCAATAAAATAAACGATGTGACTAAAAAATTTTTCAAAAACACCTCTAAAAATTTGACAGTTATTTAATTATTTTTTATACTAAATATGTTTATTGATTAAACTTATAGATTATTATAATTAAAGGGAATTTAATATGTTTAATACAAGCAAATTGTTCGTAAAAAAAAAAAAAAAAAACAAAAGTATTGTTTTTCCTGAAGCTGGATT
>CALWII010000088.1 GCA_944380695.1 uncultured Clostridia bacterium
AAAGAGTTTTAAAAATGGTTGACGGGGTGCTTTTGTTGGTAGATGCATATGAAGGACCTATGCCACAAACGCGATTTGTTCTTCAAAAAGCTTTGGAGCTTAATTTAAAGGTTATCGTTGTTGTTAATAAAATTGATAAACCAGATGCAAGACCTAAAGAAGTTGTAGATGAGGTTTTAGAACTGTTGATGGAGCTTGACGCCAATGATGAACAATTAAATTCACCATTTGTTTTTTGTTCTGCAAGAAAAGGAGTGGCATCGTTATCAGCTAATAATATGGGTGAAAATCTTGATGACTTGTTTAAAACAATATTAAATTATATTCCAGCTCCAACAGGAGATGAAAATAAATGTTTGCAACTTTTGATATCCTCTGCGGAACATAATGATTATGTAGGGAGATTGGCTGTTGGTAAAATTACTCAAGGCACCATTAAAGAGGGACAAAACATTGTTGTCTGCAATTATTACGAAAAAGACAAAAAGCAAAAAGCTAAAATTGTTTCTTTATTTGTTTTTGAAGGACTTAAAAGAGTGCCGGTTAAGGAAGCAACAGTTGGTGAAATTATATGTGTCGCTGGGCTTGAACAGGTCAATATTGGGGATACTATTTGTGGGGAAGAAAACCCTGAGCCTGTTGAATTTGTAAAGATCGCAGAGCCGAGTATAGAGATGACATTCATGGTAAACAATTCTCCTTTTGCTGGCACAGAGGGTAAATTTGTTACAAGCCGTCATTTGAGAGATAGATTGTATAAAGAAGCTGTTAAAGATTTGTCTTTAAAAGTTTTTGACGGAGATACTGCCGACTGTTTTAAAGTTCGAGGCAGAGGAGAGATGCATCTTTCCATTTTAATTGAAAATATGAGAAGAGACGGTTACGAGTTTCAAGTTTCAATGCCTAAAGTGTTGATAAAAGATGTTGATGGGATTAAATGTGAGCCTATTGACAGACTATTTCTCGATGTCCCAGAAGAGTGCGCTGGGGTGGAAATGAATAAAATGGGCGTGAGAAAAGGTGACCTTGTTGGAATGACCCCTCATGGCAATCGTATGAAAATGGAATTTTTGATACCATCAAGAGGTCTTTTTGGTTTTAAAAGTGAACTGCTTACTGATACAAGAGGAGAAGGTATAATAAACTCTATTTTTGATTCCTATCAGCCTTTTAAAGGAGAGATACAAAGGAGAGAAGTTGGGTCTTTAATAGCACATGAAGCCGGAGAAGCTATAGTTTATGGCTTGTTTAATGCTCAAGAACGAGGTGATTTGTTTATAACACCTGGAACAAAAGTCTATGCAGGTATGGTTGTTGGCGAAAATCCAAAGGGTGGAGATATTGTAGTTAATGTTTGTAAGAAAAAACATTTATCAAATTGTAGATCTTCAGGAGCAGACGAAGCACTCAGATTAACTCCACCTAAAATTTTGAGCCTTGAAGAAGCGATAGAATTTTTAGCAGATGATGAATTACTAGAGGTAACGCCAAAAAATATTAGAATAAGGAAATTAATCCTCGATCACACAATGCGCCTTAGGGAAAAAGGTAAAATTTTAAGAGGCGAAATATAGACGGAGGGCTTATGTCAAACAATGGTAAAAAAGAGCAAAAAATTCAAATAAAGAGAACCATGTGGTTTATAGCTATATATGCTGTTATAGCGTTAATAATTTCTTCTCTATTAATTGTTTACACTGATATACCACAATGGTTAAATATGTTGGTGATAGTGGTTTTAGCAGGAGCTTTTTATTTGCTCTTTCTTTGGATATGTGCTATCATTGACAAAAGGAAAGCTCAAAAAGAAGAAAAAAATCCTACCGACGATCCATTCTCTGAATAAAAGGAGTTATTATGCCAGATTACAAAATAATGCCAAATAATCTTGACGCCGAACAAGCCACTTTGGGATGTTTGCTTATTGATTCTATGTGTCAAACTGAAATCATGTCTATTTTAAAAAGTGAAGATTTTTACACAGATTCACATAAAAATATTTTTACTGCAATGTATAGAATTTTTCAAAAAAACACACCTATAGACTTTGTAACTTTAACCGAAGAGCTTGAAAGAGAGGGGAAAATTGATGCAATTGGTGGAATTGACTACATAAATTTTTTGTCAAATGTTGTTCCTTCTGCGGCTAACTTTAAATTTTATGTTGATATTGTTAAATCTAATTTCGTCAGAAGAATGTTGATAAAAAGTGGACAAGATATAATTGAAAAAGCTTATTCTGATGACGATAAAGAAGGGGTGTTAGCTTTTGCAGAAGCTTCTGTATATGGTGTTTCAGAAAAAGAAGACATTTCTCAATTAGAGCATGTTGGAAAGCCAAATGGAGCGATAAAAGCAGTAATAGACAAATTTGATAAAGTATCCAAAGATCCTAATTCTTTGAGAGGTTTATCAACCGGTTATAGAGATATAGATGCAATAACTAACGGTTTACAGAACAGTGATTTGATTTTGCTAGCCGCAAGACCAAGTGTTGGTAAAACAAGTTTTGCAATGAATCTAGTTACTAATATTGCTGTTAAAGAAGGAAAGAGTTGTGCAGTGTTTTCGTTGGAAATGTCAAGAGAACAGCTAACTCAAAGGGCAATATGTTCCTTGGCTAAAGTTCCTATGCAAAATGCTCTGACGGGTAAAATGACTAATGATGAATGGAAGAGGATTTGGACAGCTACAAAACAACTTGAAAACAGCAAAATTTATGTCGACGATTCTAGCTTGACCACTCCTGCGACTTTGTTATCAAAATGCAGAAGATTAAAAGCAAAAGAAGGGAAACTTGATTTGATTATGATCGACTACTTGCAGTTGATGACGGCCGATAATAAGAAAAAAGAAAACAGACAGAGTGAAATTTCAGAAATATCTAGAAACCTGAAAGTTGCAGCAAAGGAACTTAATG
>CALWII010000089.1 GCA_944380695.1 uncultured Clostridia bacterium
GATAAAAAAGAATTCATGCGCCTGACCGGGAAAAGCGTCACGCAGACACGGAAGCTCTGCGACAAGGGGAAATTCTTTGTTGACGGTTTCGGCTGGTTCGAGGCAGTGCGCGGAAAGGGGAAAACATCGAAAGTCGACATCCGCGCACTCAAGGAGGAAAACGCCGCGTCTCTGGAAAACCGTATGGAAAAGATGGCGCAGCTCAAAGCGCGGAAACTGGAAGCGGAGATTGCAAATTTGAATCAGCGTCTTCACGAGCGGCAGGAAAAAATCGAGAAGGAATATGAGGCGGTCGTGATTGACCGCCTTTCCGAAATTCTGAAACCACTGGAAAAGGCTTTCAAGGCATGCTCGCTGACGCAGGAACAGACAAATTTGATAAATGCCGCGCTCGACGAATCGCTACGGCGGTTGAATGCCTGATCGACCGCGTCCGGCCGCTTGCGCACCTTTCCCCGGTTGATTTCTGCGAAGCGACGGTAGACCTCGGCGCGGACAAGACTTCCGCGGCGACCGGACTGATCCGCATACGGGAAAAGACGCCCTACCTTGTCGATCCGATCAATTACTTCACGCATCCCGGTCGATGCAAGCTCACGATTCAGGCTGTGGAGCAGACGGCGAAATCGACCAGCTGGAAGATGGGCGCGATCGCGCGCCTCTACTTCATGCCGTCGTCAGCCGGGATCATTTATCAGAATGAATCGGTCGGAAAAAAGATCATCCGTGATTCGTTTCTCCCGATGCTCCGCTGTGTGCCTTCGTTTCTTTCCGCGCTTCCGGAGCGCGCGAACGAGAATCCGGACAGCCTCGATCTGCCGGACGCGATGGTATACCTCATGACCGGAGAGAGCCCGATCATCTCGATTCCGCTCGGGCTTGTAATCGGCGACGAGATCAACAAGTGGCGCCAGGAGAAGACGAACCGCAACAAGCGCAAGTTCCGCGCGGACGAAGATTACCAGGTCTCGAAGCTGAAGGACATGGACAAGCGCACGCGCACGTTTGAGAATTCGCTGCGGGTTCTGGTCTGCTCTCCTGAGGGCGGGAAAGCGCCGATCACGACGGAATTCAAACTTTCGAGCATGGGTTTCTATCACCTCCGGTGCCTGAAGTGCGGAAAACTCTCTTTCAACACGACGCTTCCGGAGGAGTATTTTTCCTATCGCGCGGACGAGGGCACGGTGGATCAGGCGTCGATCCGCCTGAACTGTCCGGAGTGCGGCGCATCGTTCGACGAATCGTCGAAATTGCTTCTCACCTGCGGCGGCGCGTATGTGCACGAGCATCCGGAGCGGTTCGACTTTCACGCCGGCTTCTGCTGGGGGGCGCTCGCCTCGCAGTTTCCGGGCGTGAACTGGCAGGAAATCTGCCAGGCGATCGAGAACGCGAAGAACTCGAACAGCTACGAGACGCAGGCTTACCTCTGCA
Organism: uncultured Clostridia bacterium; assembly: GCA_944380695.1. Classification (GTDB taxonomy): domain Bacteria; phylum Bacillota; class Clostridia; order Christensenellales; family UBA1242; genus Caccovivens. The sequence goes on from CALWII010000089.1 coordinate 1,432, forward strand.
ACTCGATCAAGGGTGTCGAGTTTGTCCCGTCGGTCGTTACTGGAGAAAAGATTTCAGTTGTGCGGAGTCATTGCATTGACGAGCTTCCGGAGGATACCTTTTTCAGTGCTGTCTACATGGCGGTCGACACGCAGGAGACCGGTTACTGGTATGTGATCATGGGGATCGACGACAAGGGGCGGTGGTTTACGCTGGACTACGGATTTGCATGGGACGATGATGCCGTTGTCGCGGCGTGGAACAAAGAGTATCACGGAATTCTGCCGATGGCGGGGATCATCGACGAGGGCGGCCACCGGAAAGCGGACGTTGACCATCTGGTCGGGCGGCTCGGCGCCGGATTCTACAAATACAAGGGCGAAACGAGCCGCAATCGCGAGAAATACCGCGTCAGTGAAAATGATCCGGTCCTGCTTCTGGCTCCGGCGCGGCGCTGCAATGCAAAATTTCTCTACCTCATTTACAGTCAGCACAAAACGAACAACAACTACTGGTATGTCGCATGCGAGCTAAAGCGGACGTTTCTGCATCAGATTGTTTCCTTTCAGCCTCCGTCCGGCGCGCCGGACGCGGATTTCGAGGACTGGACGCCATACGAACGCCAGCACGATCTGTTCGATGCGCACAAGATGGCTCTTTTCCTCCATGACTTCGCGTGCGAGGAGTTCCCCGAAACGTTCTGGCGACGGCGGAACACGAAGCAAAATCAAAACTGACATTTTTCCCCAAAGAAAAAATGGAAAAGGAGATTTTTACCATGGCGGATGAAACCAGCTTTTCACAGAATGCGCTCGAAGCGATCGAGGCGGCGATCCTCGGACGCGCGAGTGACGCGCTTCTCGAACAGGAGGTAGACGGCGTCAAACTCAAATACATGTCGCTTGAACAGCTGCTTGCTGCGCGCGACAAGTTCAAAATGATGGCGGACGCGGAGAGCTCCGAAGGAATCAGACTTCCGTCTACCGTTCCGCGTTCGTTCCGGTGAGGCGCGCCATGTTCTTACGGAAAAAAAAGAAGCCGTCCGAACTTTCCTTCACGGTCGATTCCTCCCGTGCGTCTTCATCTGCGCCGATTTTCGTATCTACTCCCGATGCGCCGCCGGAAACCGCTTCGCGCAGTTACCATGCCGTCGAGATCAACCGCTTCAACCGCGATTTTCTCGCGGACGCGATCCGGACGAACGAGGACATCCGGCGTAACGGCGAACGGCTCCGTCGCCTCTCGCGCGAGATGGCGAAAAACGGCGGAGACTACCGGAAATTCCTGAAGATGTGCGAACGCAACATCGTCGGACCGAACGGCTTCCAGAT
>CALWII010000090.1 GCA_944380695.1 uncultured Clostridia bacterium
TGGTAAAATGGTGGTAGTTCATACAGATCTCCTTTGTGTAAATTTTGTTTCGCAACTCTATTTTACCACAGATTTGTATGAACTCCTTTTTTTTCTTCTACTGTTGCACTTAATAGTATAATTCACCGATTATTCTAAAAAAGCCTCCCCTGCGGGAGGCTTTTTTGTTTGATTCAGCCGACAAGACCGTCGCCTGTGATCGTGGAATAACCGTTCATGAACATTGCCATGCTCCTCGTGCCGATCGAGTGTCCGAGACAAGTAATCGTAAAGCCCGACTTGTTCTGATCGTTCAGCCATGCGGGACGGACGACGCCGTAATAAACTCCCTCTCCCGCCGCCGCAAGCGTGCTGTCCGGAGGCAGATTGGTGAAGGAGAATTTAATGTATCCCTTGCCGTAAATCGTATAGGTGCCGACCTTTGTTCCGCCGTAATTGACGGACCCGTCTTCCCCGAGCACGATATCCACCGACTGCACCGCAGACGTCTGCGTGCGGTTGTCGTTTGCAAGCACCACCATCTGGAACTTCCCGCCGTCAGTAAAGGCAAGAAGCTCTTCCTTGCTTACGGAACGATCGATTTCCCCGCCGTACCGATTGGGATTGATGCAGATATCGCCGTAACTGTTAAGGTAATACTGATGCAGCTGCACCATAAATACATAATCCGTAAGATTGTATTTCGTACGGTAGGAATCCGTCCGCGTGATATAGGCAGCAATGTTCGTTCCGTCTTTTGTCGTAAACAAGTCGTTATGACCGGGCAAAATGATGTCGATCTCTTGCGCCGCGCTCTCCGTCTTGTAGCTCCACGTAAACGAACCCATATATTTGTTTCCCTGGTTGGCGCGATCTCCCACGCCCACGTTGATGACAAGACCGCCGTTGACGGAAGTATACGTTCCCATCACGTTCTCCGATCTTCCGCCCCACATCTGATAACCGACTCCGAGTCCGTTATAAGAATGCATGGAATAGAAATAGGTCTTCCCCTCTTCGATCACATTGCCGTTTTCATCGGACACTGTCACGTTGTCGTGACGGGCAATGACGGGCGCTTCCATATTCCGCATGGAGATCATTTTTCCGTAATAATCAAGCACAACGTCCTTCCCGTCCGAAAAGACCGTATATGCCGCAACCGCCTGATCCCGATATTCGCGCACCGTCTGCCAATCGAGGAAGTTGCCGTCTTTATAGAAATCGTCTTTGCGAAGTCCCGTCTCGGGATCGAGTTCCATGATCCAGTTTCCTGTCCCGAACGAACCATATGCCATATACATCTTGCCGTCTGTGTCATAGATAATCTGCGGATCGATGGAGTTGACGTCGATTGCCCCTTCCGAACCGCTCGGAATGCAGGACTGCATAAGAACGCCGACATACTCGAAAGATTCGGCCTCCAGCAAATTCGAATGGAAGAGCACAATGCATGCCTTGGAGTATTCCTTTCCGTCGATCACGTCGTATCCGTTGGACACGCAGCAGGTATACAGCCAATAGCCCCCGTCCGACGCTTCCACGATATCGGGCGCCCACCACTGAATCCAACCGGTCGCGTTGGTCCCCAGCTTGCTTTCTCCGCCGATCCAATTTTCGATTGCGAACATCTGGGTATCCGCTGCCGTCGCCTTGCCGACATACTGCCATGTAAGCATATCCTCCGAACGGCGGATCTCATTTCCCGTTGCCCAGCCGGTAGAAAAAATATAATATGCCGGCTTTCCGTTCTCCTCCACTTCGATGAGCGAAGGATCGTGACAGCCGCCGAGCAACGTTCCCCCCTGCGAATAATCCGCACTCGTTCCGGAGTACTGCGTCCCCGGATCCGTTACGTATGCAGGCACGACCTCAACGCGGAACAAAGAACCGTCCTTCAGCGTGAGCGTGACCGTCCCCTCCGAAACGGCGGTCAGCAGTTCCGTCGTTTCGTCATACGTCGCAATTTGCGCGGCATCCGCCACGGCATTTCCCTCTGCATCCACTGCCGAAACGGATGTCACATCCCCGATCTGATACTGCATGTCCTCCTGCGCTACATATCCGGCATTCAGATTATCGTAGCAGATACGCGCCGCAACGGGTGCTTCCGGTCCGCTCGGCTTGCACGCCGAGAACATGGAAAGCGCAAGCAACGAACAGAGCGAAATGGAAACGATTTTCCGAGATGATCTCATAAAATCCCCCTGTGTTTTTTGTTTTATGTTACCATAAACTGTTTCACTTTGCAATAGGATTAAAGAAAAAAACATAAAATTTTCCCAAATGCGCCGAAGTGAGACCGTCAATTGAAAAAATGCTGCGGCATACAGTTTCGGGCGACGGGACCGAAAGGATCCGATGCCCGATTTGACGCAATCCAATCAATTAAAATTTCCGCCGCCCGGCCTGCACAAACCGAAAAAAACCGTTTTCCTTATAAAAAAATACGGAAAAAATTAAAAAGTTCGCCTTTCTTTTATCGTTTTTTCACATAAACTACACGGAAAAGCATTATTTTATAAGTGCACTCGGGAGAATTCCCGAATACGGAATGCCTTTATCCACACTCCATAATTTTTTCATATTTTCTCACTAAACGAGCGTCTCCTCTTCGGAAGGCGCTCGTTTAGTCTTATACCGATATTTTTCCGCAATCG